>CAMJLI010000152.1 GCA_946406585.1 uncultured Prevotellaceae bacterium
TGACAAAATGGAGGATGTCACCTTAAGAGATACACCATGATTCTTATTCATAAAACCTACGGAGTATTTTTCGGGGCAAACCCTCCAGTTCTACCAAGCTGGCTCTTATCGAGTGCAAAGTTAACAAAAAAAAGAGTATTTCCGAATGCCATGGAAGGTCACTTTTTTGTTTTTTTAAGATTCCGACGTGAGTATGTTTGCCCTCCTTTGATTGTTATTCCAACTATATTCTATCGCTGTCTGTCTGACGGCAAAGCGGCACATTCCCGTCAAGGACATGAGCATGCCGTGGATGCCGGTCCGTATCTGTGCCATCCTATACTTGCACTTAGATTTCATTGAACAAATCAAGCCGCTCGTTGAATAGATTTTCGTAAAACGCTCCTTCTGCCTATTTTTGCAACGAAAAAAAATGAAGCGAACAAAAATGAGGAAAATTTTGATTTTTACGATGCTTGTGTCATCAGTGTCTCTGCTGACATGCTGTTCGGCAGAAGACCCATTTGATGAATTCATCAACAACGAAAACAATGATTGGAACAATAGAGGCAACATGACTGGAGGTAACGGCAGTTCGGCCACGAGCGGCGAACTGGCCTCCTTTGACATTTCCATAGACGAATCTTCAGCAGAGCCTACAGAAACAGCAACAGAGTATTTTCCCGAAGAGGAAGACGCCCTGGAAAACAACTCCTTCCCCACCGAAGTGGCAATAGACCTATCCAACCCTGTCATGAAGACGGAGAATGGTGTGGAGGTGACGGTGAACGGCGGACATGTGACCGCCAACCACGGCACCACCAAGGGCATCTGCTATGTGGTGAGCGGAACAACCACCAACGGCTCGCTGACCGTGCTGGGTGACAAGAAATATGCGGTAAAGTTAAACGGAGCAAACATCACCAATCCTGACTCGGCAGCGCTGAACCTGCTGAGCGGCAAACGCGCCTACATCATGTTGACCGACGGCACTACCAACACACTGACCGACGGCACCGGCGGCAGCCATAAGGGAGCACTCTACTGCAAGGGCAAACTGCTCTTCAACGGCAGCGGTTCGCTTTCAGTCACGGGAAACACCAACAACGGCATCCACTCGGCCGACTACATCATGTTCCGCAAAGGCAACAACATCCATGTGAAGTCAACGGCCAACCATGGCATCAAGGCCAATGACGGAATCTTCATCAATGGCGGCATCCTGAACGTTGAGGTGTCGGCTGCTGCTGCCAAAGGCATCAACAGCGAGAGCCATATCATCGTCAATGGCGGGCGCACTACTGTGCTGACCTCAGGCGACGGCACTTACGACACAGAGGACAAGGAATCCAAAGGAGCGGCTGGTATCAAGGCAGACTCGACGCTGACCGTCAACGGTGGTGAATTGTGGCTGAAGAGTACCGGTTCTGGCGGCAAGGGCATCAATGTGGATATGGAGGCGAACTTCAACGGCGGTAACGTCTATGTCGTGACCACTGGCGGCCAATATAAGAGCAACAACGACACCTCGTCGCCCAAGGGCATCAAGGTGGACGGCAACATTAACGTGAGCGGAGGCAGGATATGGGTGCGCACCAGCGGTTACAACGGTGAGGGCATTGAGACAAAGAAGGAACTGACCATCACGGGCGGTGAGGTGGCCTCCTATGCATACGACGACGCCATCAACTCCAAAGGCAACATGACCATCAGCGGCGGCTATGTCTATGCACACGGTCAGCACAACGACGGCATCGACTCCAACGGCAACTGCTACATCAAGGGTGGCACGGTCTATGCCGTCTGCTCGGGTTCGCCCGAAGTGGCCATCGATGCCAACACGGAGGGCGGCTACAAACTCTATCTCACCGGTGGCACTGTCGTGGCTGTTGGTGGTTTGGAGAATGGCTCGCAACTCTCACAGTCGTGTTACCAATCCTCTTCATGGTCGGCAAACACCGTATATACGCTGACTGCTGGTAACAGCACCTTCTCGTTCAAGACTCCTTCAAGCGGTGGTTCCGGCCTCGTTGTCTCAAGTGCTTCGCAGCCATCGCTCCAGTCCGGCGTCAGCGTCAGCGGCGGCACTTCCTATTTCGGTGGCCTTGCCATCGCTGGCGGCACCATCAGCAACGGATCCAGCGTCAGCCTGTCATCCTACACGGGTGGCAATGGAATGGGAGGTCACGGAGGTTGGAGATGACGGAATAATCACGATTAAAGTATAGTAACAATGAGAAAGATATTTTTTGCTTGCCTGTTGGCAATAGTTTCTTTGCAGAATGTCTCTGCACAGGTTGACACACAACGTCCTCAGGGCGAACCACCACGTGGGGAATTCCCAGGACGCCCACCGCATGGTGGAAGGCCAGGAAGGCCCCCTGGAATGGGAAGACCCGGTGGACCAGGCTCCCGCCAAGCGGACATCAAGTATACCGGGGCTACAGAACTGACAGCAAAAGCCACAGAAACGGGAAAGACTTACCAGAGTGACAAGACGGATGAAAGTGCACTGCTGATATCCACCAAGGAGGCAGTGACCCTCTCCCAGCCCACCATCAGCAAGACAGGTAGTTCTGACGGCGGTGACAACTGCAGTTTTTATGGTGTGAATGCCGCCCTGCTTGTCAAGGGCGGGAGCACCACGACCATCAAGGGTGGCGTGATAACCAGCGATGGCACGGGTGCCAATGGCGTGTTCTCGTACGGTGGCAATGGCGGACATAACGGCGGACAAGGTGATGGCACCACGGTCATCATCGAGGACACAAAAATCACCACCACAGGTGATGGTTCGGGCGGTATCATGACCACTGGCGGCGGCGTGATGAAGGCCAAAAACCTGACCGTGAACACCAGTGGAAGGTCATCGGCTCCCATACGCACGGATCGTGGCGGCGGTGTCGTGACCGTGGAGGGCGGCAATTATACGAGCAACGGACTGGGGTCGCCTGTCATCTACTCCACCGCCGATGTCACTGTGTCGGATGCCATGCTTACCTCCAACAAGTCGGAGGGTGTGTGCATTGAGGGCAAGAACAGCATTACGCTGAACAACTGCCAGATGACGGTGAGCAACACGCAGCGTAACGGTCATGCCCAGTTTCTCGATGCCATCATGATTTACCAGTCGTTCTCTGGCGATGCCGACAGCGGCAACTCACATTTCACCATGAACGGCGGCTCGTTGACCAACCGGCATGGACATCTCTTTCATGTGACCAACACCAACGCCATCATCTCGCTGAACAGTGTGAAACTGGTGAACGATGATCCTGCAAAAGTGCTGCTGTCTGTGTGTGCCGACGGATGGCAAGGTGCGGCAAACAAAGCCACGCTTAACGTGAGCCGCCAGCAGTTGGAGGGCACCATCCTGGTGGGAAGTGACTCGGAACTGACACTGACATTGGCCGACGGTTCCACCTTCAACGGTTGTATAGACGGCAACATCACCAATGCGGCTGGAGAAAGCGTCTCTACTGAGACGGGCTCAGTGCATGTGACCTTAGGCGATGACTGCACCTGGACTTTAACGGCCGACACTTACATTACATCGCTGAAAGGTGATGCGGGGCGTATCAAAACTAACGGCCACCTGCTGTTTGTGGATGGTAAAGAAACTGAAGTGCTCACGAAAAAACGCCAAGGCGTCCGCTAAAAGGACAAAAAAGAATTGGGCACATAAAACCCACGGCCGTGGAGCGGTCAGAATTAATGAACAATTACATGCATTCGTGTTTCTTCACATATAATTACCACGAATGGGGCATGAATTATTCATGAATTATTTTCAACCACGGATCTTCACGAATTTCCACGAATAATAATTCAACACAAAGGTACAAAGACACAGAGTTTTTATCCCGAATTAGCGAGATTTGTCGATGATCCACTGACCGAAGGGGAGGTAATTGGAGAATTGGAGAGCACTTAATAATTCGAAAATTCGTGAGAAAAATAAAAAAATCGTGATAGAAATACTTGAGAAAGATGATTTGCCAGAAACAAATGTGTGTTCCTCTGAGCGGATTCATCGAAAAAAGTATTAACTTTGCATGAAAACTAAGATAAATCGGAATTTGTTGTCTCATTAAAGAGGTCTTGGCAGAGACCAGAGCGTCGACTCGAAACACTCCATCTACATTATGAAGAAGATATTTGCTTTTCTTGTTGGTGCCTGTCTCTCCATGGGAGTCGTGGCACAGAGCGCGTTGACATTCGATGCCAATGCCGGTGTGAAATCCTCGATGGTCGTCTATGACGGCACGAGTGTCAACTACACGGCCTACGAGCGATTGTTCTATGTGACGAACGTAGAGGACTCTACCTATCAGTTTCTCAATGTCTACGTGCCCGATGGTGCTACTCAACAGACACCCATCTTCCTCCGCACATACGTTGGCGGCTATATGGCCTCTCCCGCCGCCCAGCCACAGGCTGGCGACGCAACGGGCAGGGCTTTGAAGGAAGGTTATGTGGTGGTGATTCCCGGCACTCGCGGACGCAATTCCACGATTATTGCAGACAAGGCATACGCCAAGTCACATAAGGGCGTGAAGAAAGGACAGACCATCTATACTGGCCGTGCTCCGAAAGCCATCCTCGACTTGAAAGCCGCCATCCGTTATCTGCGCCACTTCGATAAGCAGATGCTGGGCGATGCCGAGCGAATTATCACCGACGGGACGAGTGCAGGAGGTGCCATGTCGGCCCTGATGGGGGCAACTGGCAACAATCCCGAGTATGCAGAGATGCTGAAGACGATGGGTGCTGCGGATGAGCGCGACGATGTGTTTGCAAGCGTTTGCTACTGCCCCATCATCGATCTCGAGCACGCCGACATGGCCTACGAGTGGCTGTTCCAGCAGACGGATTCCCGCCAGGCTCAAGATGACCTGCACAAGGGCTACACCAACGAACTGGCAGCCATGTTTCCTACCTATCTGGCAAGCCTGAATCTTCGCAAGCCTGACGGCACACCACTGACTGCAGACAACTACCTTGATTACATCAAGAGCGAGATTATCCGTGCGGCTCAGATAGCCAAGAATGCAGGAGCCGACATCCCCGACAGCCTCGGTTTCACGTTCAGCAGTTCGGCTGGTGGCATGTTTGCTGCTCCTATAAATGGACGGAGCAGCGAGAGTCATCCGAGTTTGCTCGGTAATGACCGAGTCGCGACGGACATCGGCAAAGCCA
>CAMJLI010000153.1 GCA_946406585.1 uncultured Prevotellaceae bacterium
GTGTTTCTGAACCGCAACAACCGATGCCACAACTTCCCTCCCCATGAAGAGTTGTTCGGCATCAGGCCGATTCTGAAGGCGGGACGGACAATCGTCCTTGGCACATCACATGGGTTGTACACTTTCCAAAGTCAAACCACCAAGCCTGAAGCAATCCATTTTTTCCACTCCATCCGTCAAAAAGACAATCCCAAGAGCCTTGCCAGCAACAGCATCATTTCTGTGGCATATTTTGAAAAGAAAGGTCTCTTCGTCTGCACCTCGCATGGCGGTCTTTGTCATGTGACGTCAAAAAATCTCCTTCAAGACAACTTGGAGTTCGAAACATGGAATACAGAAACAGGTGCTCCGTCAGACAAGACACTGTGGAGCTTCTCCGACAACAACGGTGACATCTGGGTAATCTTCGAACAGTTCCTTTCCAAATTGGGCAGAAACATGATGACCTCCACCGATTTCGTTGCCGACGACCCCCAGTTGGGGACTCTGGTGGGCACGCATCCCATTCTGAACAAAGATGGTTCGGCATGGCTGGCAACCACGCGCGGACTGGCACGCATGAATCTGAGCCAACTCATACCAAACCCCTCGTCGCCACCCATACAAATCACCTCGTTGGCAGCCAACGGCAAGAGCATCCCTTATTCGCTTGATGCCGACACTATTGTGCTGACAAAAGACCAGCGCGACTTCACCATCGAATTTGCGGCATTGGAGATGGCAGGCACAGAGAACGTGGAATATGCCTACCTGATGGAAAAGCGAGACACCAACTGGGTGATGACAGGCCACCATCGCACACTTAGCTTCTTCAATCTTGGAGCCGGCACCCACCATTTGTTGGTGAAATCCACCGACAACAACCGTTTCTGGAGCGACAACGCCCGTCATGTGACAATCATTGTCGAGCCCACTTTCTGGGAAACGAAATGGGCATGGTTGCTGTATTTCACATTTGGTCTGCTGTTTGCCGCTTTGCTCCTGGTTGTTGCCATGTACATCTACCGCCTTCGTCTGAATGCCAGCTTCGAGAAGCGAATGGCCGACATCAAACTGCGCTCCTTCACCAATATAAGCCATGACTTGCGAACACCACTGACACTCATAGAAGGACCGGTCACAGAAATGCTGCACGACGAGACGCTGAGCCAGCAGAACCGCAGCTTGCTCAACCTTGTTCACAGCAACACCCAACGAATGCTGACACTGGTGAACCAAATTCTCGACCTCAGGAAAATACAAGACAGCAAGATGCACCTCCTAATCGAGCGCATGGACCTCAAGAATGTTATTGAAACCGTGATGTCCGACTTTAGCTATTTGGCCAAGGAACATGAAATCGACTTCACCCTCATCGACAACACTACTGAGGCAGCCAACATCTGGGGCGACCGCGACAAGGTGGAAAAAATATTCTTCAACCTCCTCTCCAATGCGTTCAAATACACCAAACGAGGACAACGCATCTGGATAGAGTTGGGAAATGACAAGCAAACCATCAGTGCAACTGTTAGCGACACGGGAAAGGGCATCTCACAACAAGCCATCTCTCGCCTGTTCACACGTTTCGAAACGATCCTCAGCGACAACTACATGCAAGTATCTACCGGCATCGGTCTTTCACTGGTGAAGGAGTTGGTGAATCTGCATCATGCCAAGCTAAGCGTGGAAAGCGAGGAGAATGTGGGAAGTCATTTCAAGATTGTCTTCCTAAAAGGAAACGACCACTTCCATAAAGACGAGAACGCCCAGATAATGACAGCTACCGACCGTCCCCAAGCCACTATAGGGCATGATGAAGAAGCTTCAACAGCAAGCCATGACCCTATCGGCATGCCGGAAGACAAGCCTCAAGTCAAGATAATGATAGTGGAGGATGATGCCGAAATGTTGCATTTTGTCAGCAGCATTCTTGGAAAAGACTATCAGGTGATACAAGCAGTCGACGGACGTGACGGTTTGGAAAAAGCAGCCACCCATTCGCCCGACTTGATCATCAGCGACATCAACATGCCCCGCATGGATGGCTGGCAAATGGTGGAGGCATTGAAGGCACAAACAGAAACCAGCCACATCCCCATAGTACTGCTGACAGCCAACAGCACGATGGACGACCGTATTCGTGGGGCTGCCCAGGGTGTGGACGACTATCTTGTGAAACCTTTCAGCACGGAATACCTGCGCGTACGTCTGGCTGCCATTCTGCAAAAACAGCAACAACAACAGCAGCATTTCGTCCAGACGTTCACACACGACACCGGCCTCGAACTCCCTCCTGACAACAACGGAGTGGAGCAACGCCTCATGGAGATGGACCGCCAACTGATGGACCGCCTGCGAACATTCATGGAAGACCATTTGTCGGAATCGATCCCTATACAAGAGATGGCAGAACATCTATGCATGAGCCGCACATTGTTTTACAACAAAATACGCAGCATCACCGGGCTCACCCCCGTGGACTTCTATCGGAAATACCACATTGAGCGTGCAGCCCAGATGATGCGCAATGAAGGCTTGACGGTGTCGGAGGCCTGTTATGGCACAGGCTTCTCCGACCCGAAATATTTCAGCAAGGTATTCAAGAAATTCATGGGAGTGTCTCCCAGTGAATATCGTAACAACAAATAAAGGATTTCCATTGAGCGGTTTTTGGCAAGCGCCATGTGTGTCATTTCACACACACCTTCTTGCCATCAACAACCACAATGCCCTTATATCCATTTCCTACACGCTGGCCAGCCAGGTTGTAGCGGGCATCCCGCTTGGCAGGAGCAGCACTGACATCATCGATGCCAGTAGAAGTGACCTCTACTGTTGACTCTTCTGTACCCAAGCCGCCCATCTCATTGGCTGTGCGCAGCACATACGTGCCTGGCTCGCTCACAGTGAACGAATTTTCAGCCGTGTTGCCAACATACTGACCATCCTTGAAGATGACCGTGCAGCGCACCTGAGGGTCGTTCTCCCAAGAAATGACGGCACCTTTGGCGGTGGCATTTGGGGCGCTGGTCAGCACGGTATAGTCGGTAGGCAACCAGCCATCTGCACCACCAAGCACATTCATTATGGTGAACTTCTTTGCCTCTTCAGCAGTGAGCACAGGAACATAAGTGTTTGTGGATGTGGGAGAATTGCCACGTACGCTGAGGTCTATCTCGTTGCCGTCCTTGTCCACCGAACCATACTCATAGAAACGGGTAGGCAGATTGCCCATTGAGGTGTAGCCATTGTCGCTGGGCTGGATGATCATCTTTGTGAACAGATAGTAGGTGGCGGGGAAGTTTTGCCATGGACGACTCAGGTTGTAGTCTCCCTTCTCCTTCATCGTGGCACCGGCGCCAGCCTCGGCACGGTCGATGGTACAATGGCTGAAAACATATCCCCACTTGGTGGTGCTGGTTGTGGCAGGAGCGGAGATCACACTTCCTGGTCCCTCCATGATGAGGTCGCATTGGTCGTAGAAATGGTCGCCACCACCACAGATGTAGTCCACGGTGCCTTGTATGCGGCAATGGTCGAAGTATGAGCGCTCGCCAGTAACTTGCGTGTCCTGCTGCGACTGCATGCATACATTCTTGAACACCGACTTGTTGCCACCGTAGATGGCAACACCCACTCCCTTGCGCGCTGCAGCACGGAAGTCAAGGTCGTTGCGTGCGGTGAGGTCCTGCAGATAGAATCCCTCACGGTCGCGAATGTTGAGGATGGGGTTTGAAATTCCGGTGCGACTGCCATGGATGAGCACGCCATCACGACTCTGTCCGATTATCGACACATATCCTCTGTTGATACGCTGTTCGTTGTTCTCGCCAAAGTCGTAGTCGCCATTTTTCATGAATATGGTGATACGCTCCAAGTCCTTTACCGTACTATTGCCAATGGCTTTTATGGCAGCTGTGAATTCTGCTGCATTTCCCACGACGTAGTCGAAAGGTTTCTTCTCCACGGGCATTTGTCCGCTGGTTTGGAAATTCACCACGATATCCTCTGTAGTCTTGTTTCCAAACAAGTCCTCTGCTTGTCCCGCAGGAATGGTGAACGTGTAATCCCGTGAATATTCCAGTCCGGTCACGCCAAAGAACAGCGTCGTGCCTGTATCGGCATGCACCTCCTCACCCTCGAAGACAACATTGCAAGGAGCCATCTCGCGGTCGAATGTCACACTGAGCATGGCATGGTTGCGCACGGCATTTGCTGCAATCTTCATCACCTTCGGGGTGGTGCCAGGATTGGTTTTCTCGATTACCAGCAACAGTTGTGCATATGGTTGGTTGCCCCCAGTGATGGTGAATGAAATGGGTGCACCAGGCTGATGGTTCTCCACCACGACAGTCAGGTTGTCCCTACCGCCACGCGTATAACCATGGTTAGTGGGAATACGGAATGTTGCCCCATCCGAAGTCATGCTTGTCAGTCCCTCACCGTCACCATAGTTGGCTCCGAATTTCTCCAAGGTGAAGGTCTTCACCACTACACCACCAGGCACCTCGAGGACATTGTCGGCAGCATTGAACTTGAACTGCTGTCCACCCCATCCATCCAAGCTGGTGGTGCGCAAGGTGTATAGTCCGTCGGTCCAACCGTCGGTCCAACTTCCTTGCGGCTCGTATGCCGCCTTTCCATCGGCACTATATGTGATGCGGTATTCCTCGTCTTTCTCACCTAGCTCATAAACGTACACCCCTTCCACTTTTAGGGTGAAAGTGCGGTCTGCTCCCTTTATGGAGTAGGTTGCCGTATTTCCTTCAAACACAGAAGTCACCTCAGGTTGTGTTCCATCGTTGGCAACGGCAGTCACCACTGGCACGGCGGTGTATGTGTTGCCAGCCAATGTCGCAGTGAACTCATCGCCCGTGTTAATGGCGTTGCGGACAGTGGCATCTACCGGCACGCCGTCGACTAATAGAGAGCGCAGTTGCAACTCACCAGCATGGAACAACTTGAACAGGCATTTCTTGTTCATCACCACTGCATCTCCGTCGGCATCAACAGTCAGCGTGATGTTTGTTGTGTTGTTGGGGCGAGGAGTCTCCAGGGTATAGCTTCCATCCCCATTGTCACTCACCTCCACTTCATCCTCGCTTGTCTCTTCCTCAGCATAAACACTGATTTTGGCATTCTCAGACACCACT
>CAMJLI010000154.1 GCA_946406585.1 uncultured Prevotellaceae bacterium
GTTTGAAGAGTCTCCCCTTCACTTCGCATTGCTCGCGCTTGTAGTAGAAGTCGGCCCCTATGCGTCCTGTCATTATCGAGTCATACTGGTTGTAGTCGGCCACAGCCCTGCGATATTCGCCCATGTCCTCCAGCATTGCGGCGCGATAGAGCATGTAGGGTGCTGCGTCCAGCGGGTATGGCTTTGCGAACAGTGCAATTGCGCTGTCGAGCAATGCCACTGTCTCTTCTTTGGGGGCTCCCAGCATCGTCTTGCATTGTGCTGCCTCATAGAATAATTCCGGGTTCCGTAGTTCGCCGTTAGTCAGTTCGATGAACATGTCATGTGCCTGTTGGTACTCTTTCTTGGTGTACCTGATTTGTGCTTCCAGATGCCGGTAGAGGGGTTGCGGATTGATGCTGTTGGCTTGTTGTACTTCCTCTATGGCCTTGTCGAGATTCCAGGCAGGGAACGACTGGTCAAACTTGTATAGTTCCTTTTGGTAGATTAGTCTTGCGTACGAGAAGTGGGCCTCGTCCTTGGCTGTGGCTTTCTTGATGGCAGTCTCCATGTCCTCCTTGGCAGAGGCGAAGTCGTTGTTGTTCACTGCCACTTGAGCCTTTGCGCTGTAGCCGTCTGCCAAGTCGGGGAATTTCTCTATGAAGAGTTCTGCCGTCTTGGCATATTTGTCGTTGTTGTTTTGTGATGAGAGCACCAGCGCCAGTTGTGCTTGCTCCTTGTCGTCGGGGATGGCGGTGGGTATGAATGTGCGCCGCATCACGGGGTCGTTGCCGGTTAGTCCAGTGGTCTGCATGTCGGTGATGTAGTGGGCGTCGGTGGAGTGATAGTCGGTGGTGTATCTCGATTGTTGCAGGAATCCCAGCAGTTGTCCGCTGGCATTCACCAATGGGCATCCCACGGCATTTTCAGGAGCCATCATCTTCATCACGTAGTATGCATATTTCTCCATGAATGTTTCCACTTTCTCCACCTTTGTGGTTGTCACTTCAGGCTTTTTCAGCGAGTAGGTCACCAGGTAGATGTCGTCTCCTGTGGCGGCATGTGCCGGAGCCAGGGTGATGCCGGTAGTCTTTCCCTTGACGTGGAATTTCACCACGTCGTAGATTTCGTTGGCATCGTAGATGCAGTCCACTTCGAGGCTTTTCCCGTTGGCATCCACCACTACTGCGCGGCTTGCACCGTCGAAGGGCGCCCAGTCGCTGATGGCGGTGCCTGCTGCATCTGTGAACACACCGTGGCTGGATGCGAGTAGCGAACCGTCAGCCTTGAATGTGGTGAGTGTGAAGATGGATTTGGCAGCATTTTTTACAGGTGCAGGCTGGCTGTATGATGGTGTTGTGATTGCCAGCAATGCCATGATGATGGCGAGATATGTCTTTTTCACTTTTTCCTATTTTATGTTTGGTGTTGGATGTCGTTTCTTCATTGTTTGTTGAGCAGTTCCTCAGCGTTTCTGATGGCAGCCTCTCCGATGTCGGTTCCGCTGAGCATCTGTGCTATTTCTTCTATGCGTTCTTTTTTGCTGAGGCGGCTCATGTGGCTTGTGGTGCCGTTGTCGCTTTCTTCTTTATAAACCTTGTAGTGGGCACCGCCTCTGGCCGCTATTTGTGGCAGGTGAGTGATGCTTATCACTTGTCGGTCGTTGTTGCCCATTTCTTGCATTATGCGCCCCATCATCTCAGCCACTTTCCCGCTTACTCCGGTGTCTATCTCGTCGAAAATGATGGTGGGCAGTTTTACGGCACCGCTGATCATCGCCTTCAGCGACAGCATCACGCGTGCTATTTCTCCTCCCGATGCCACCTGTGCCACGGGTTGCAGTGGTGTGCTGGTGTTGGCCGAGAAGAGGAAGGATATCTTGTCGTGCCCGTCGGCAGCGAGTGGCTTCTCTTGCAGTGCCACTTCGAATTTCACTTTTGGTATTCCCAATGGCACGAGCCGTTGCCTCATTTCTTCTTCCACTTGTCGTGCAGCCTTGGTGCGTATGGCGGTCAGTGCCTTGGCTTTCTGCCTGCATTTTTCTTCCAGTTCGGCCACTTTTGCCTCTGTCTCTTTCAGTTGCTCGTCGCTACCGTCTATCTGTCCCAATTGCTTGTCAAGGTCGTCTTTTATTGCAAGCAGCTCTCCCACGCTGTCCACGTGGAATTTCTGCTGCAGGTGGTAGATGGTGTCGAGCCGGCTGTTCACGGCCTCCATTCGTGCGGGGTCGAACTCTATGTCTTCGGCGTGTTGCGAGATGTCTCCGGCGATGTCTTTCAGTTCGATGAAGCAGCTCTCCATCCTTTCTGATATTTCCGCCATGTTGCGGTAGACGTCTTTTATGTTGTCTATGCTGTGGCAAGCGCTTTTCAGCTGTTCCACCACGCCTCCGTCGCCAGAAATCAGGTTGTCGGCTTCATACAGTGCTCCTTTTATGTCTTCGGCATGCTCCAGCATCTCCGACTCTTCCTCCAGTTCTTCTTGTTCTCCGTCCACGAGTCTCGCCTCCTCCAGTTCGTGGTATTGGAATCTGATGAAGTCCTCGTCGTTCTTGCTTTTTATTATTGCCTGTCTCAGTTCTTCGAGTTGCCTTTGCGCCGTGTGGTATTCTTTGAATGTGGCTTTGTAGTCGGCCAGTGTTTCTTGGTCTGCCGCTATGATGTCCACCACGTTCAGTTGGAAATCCTCTTTGTTCAGCAGCAGGTTCTGGTGTTGGCTGTGGATGTCCACGAGTTGTTCTCCCAGTTCGCGCAGGTTGGCGAGCGACACTGGCGTGTCGTTGATGAAAGCCCGGCTTTTGCCCGAGCTGTTCACTTCGCGTCTTATTATGCAGTCGTCGTCGCTATAGTCGAGGTCGTTTTTCTCGAAGAAGTCCTTCATGTCATATTTCCTCAGGTCGAAGTGGGCTTCTATCACGCATCTGTCGCGTCCGCTTTTTATCGCCTTGCTGTCGGCTCGTTGTCCCAGCAGCAGTCCTAATGCTCCGAGTATGATGCTTTTGCCGGCTCCTGTTTCTCCTGTGATGACAGAGAATCCGCTCTCCATGTCGATGTCGAGTTCGTCGATGAGCGTGAAGTTCTTGATATATAGTTTTTTAAGCATGGTTGGATGTTGGTGTGAGATGATGGTTGTTTCCATCCGTCATCTCACTGCTTTATTTTTTCCCAGGTGTTGTTTTGTGATGCGTTGATGCCGAATAGGATGTCATACACCTTTTCTTTCTCGTTGGACGTGCCTTTGCCTTTGTAAATGTTGGCCAGTTCGTCTTTCTTGTAGTCGGTCCATATTTGTGGCAACATGCTCAGGGGTTTGTTCTCGTGGGCTTTCTTCAGGCATTCTTCCAGGGCTGTCGTCACGTTGGTGCGCCCTCGCTCCACGTTGGTCGCCATTTCGTCGAGTCCTTTCCTGTAATAGTCGTATTGCAGTTGCCGGAAAGGCTGCATGCCACCGTCGAGGTAGTCGTTGATCAGTGCAAAACGGTTTCTGTCGTTGTCGAATGCCTTCCATCCTGGGAAGTTCAGGTTTTGCGCGTTGTTGGTCAGGTTCATGCATCGTTGCAGGATGTCCTCGCCTCCCATTGGCGAGAAGCTGTCGAGGTCGAGTCCTATGATGAGGTATGCGTAGTAGGCAAGCAGCGCCACGAGTTGGTTGTCTATCACCTCTTCGTTGAATTCTATCTGGTCGAATTGTGCAAACTCGAAATTGAAGTCGTTGTCTTTGTTGTTGTAGAGTGTGGTTGTGTATGCCGAATTCCATACGGGGCGGTTGGCTTGTATCAGCGCCGTGCATGTGAATGTGTTCGACGTGTTGTCGTATTTCGTCACGGTGATGTTGAAACTGCAGGGTATTCGTTCGTTTTTTTGAAATTGCAGGCTTGTCCACTGCTTGTCGTTGAGGAATTGTTCCAACGTCTCTTTCAGGTTGTCAAACACGCTTGCGTCGGTGCCTTGTATCTGGTTGTGGTTGATGTTCACTTTCACCTCAAGTTCTTGCGCCATGGCATGGGCGGGCAACAGGGTCAGTGAGATTAGGGCCAATACCTTATTTATTATTCTGTTGATATTCATCCTGCTTATCTTTTGTCAAGTAGGTAATTAAATTTGCTTTTCCATACATTTTTGCAGGTGTATTAATGGCTGTTTGCTTCTTGTTGTGTAACACAAGATGTGCCTTTGCATGATGATGACACCTGCATATTGGCGGCAAAAATAAGAAAAATACAGGCAATAATCGATTGTAAAAAGCAAAAAAAACAAAAAAATATCATAGTTTAATATAATAATATCATGTTTTTTCATAAATTAGATGTAATTTTGCGGAGAATGTGTGAACATCATAATATTTTTATCCATAAAACCTAATAAGCGTATGAGAAAATTTTTTACTTCTTTGGCTATTGCCTTCGTGGCAATAAGCGTTTCTGCACAAGAGAAGGTGCTGTTTGAAAATGGCGGCACCTATGGAAATGGTGCAACACTGACCAGCGAGAACACCAAGCTCGTGCTTGGCAACGACCGCACAACAAAGAATTATGACGTCAAGTTGGCTTCCGTCAAGGCTTACTGCGCCGAGCTTTTCGGCCAGCAGGTGATGGTGGAGAACAGCGAGACTGGCGAGATGGAAGAGAAGACCCGCGTGGTTTACGTCGTGGGCAACCAGAATCCCAAGGACGGCGAACTTGATGGCGACAAGAGTACTGGTGGTGGCTACAAGCCCGAAAGTGGCAACCTTCCACAGTCTGGTACTTATTACATGATCACCACTGCTACAGGTGGTCATATCAAGGCTTTCATCGTTCTCAACTCTGGCAAGAACTTCTATGTGGTAAAGTCTTCGGGTGAGTGCCTTCCCAAAGAGGCCATTACCGTTAAGGCTGATGGCGACGAACCAACGGATGTCACCATCAACGATGACTTCACTGTTGACGAGAAGACCACTGGCACAGTGGAATTTGATGTCGTGGCAGGCGAGACCTACTATGTGTTCTGCACTGGCTCCAAGCTGAGCTTTGGTGGATATGAGTTCGTAAGCAATGGCGTAGGTCCAGAGCCACAGCCAGGTGGACTGACAACAGACCCCGCACTTCCTATTACATTCGACTCTTGGGATGCCAATTTCCTCATCCAGAAGACTGATGTGAAGGC
>CAMJLI010000155.1 GCA_946406585.1 uncultured Prevotellaceae bacterium
CAAAGTCTGCGAAAAGAAGCACCACGCATCATTGGTGTGGTGGTTCCCAACCTTGTTACCCATTATTATGCCGCCGTGCTCGATGGTATAGAAGACTATGCAAGGCAGAAAGGGTATTCTGTCTTTAGCTCCAATAGCCATGAAGACCATGTGAGGGAGAAACAAGCCATCGACAATTTCATTTCCATGCATGTGGAGGGTATCGTAGCTTGTCTTGCTCAAGATACAGTGGACTACTCACATTTCCGTGAAATACATGACATGGGCATACCCCTCGTTTTTTTCGCCAGGACTTGTCTGCCCGACCTCTTCTCGCAGGTTGTGGCAAATGGAGATGTGGCAGCTCAACAAGCCACACAGCATCTCATCGACAATGGATGCAGAAGAATAGCGTTCGTGGGAGGACCCAATCATCTTGACATGGTAAAGAGGCGTAAACATGGCTATTTGGAGGCATTGCGAGAAAACAGGATACCCATAGAAAGAGAACTGGTGGCTTGTGGAAGAATAGATTTCGATGTGGCAAGAAATGCGACCTTGAAATTGCTGGAAAGTCCTAATCCGCCAGACGCCATTATCGCATTCAACGACATCGTCACCTATGCCGCTTTTGATGCCATAAAAAGCAAGAAAATGCACATCCCTGATGATGTGGCAATAATAGGCTTCACCGACGGGGACAGTGCGGCATTCGTCACTCCTAAATTGTCTGCCATAATGGACCAGGCACACCTGCAGGGAATGAAGGCATGCGAATTGCTCCTCAGAAACATCAATGGCGACCAGAAAATATACCGGGAGGTGGTGCCCATGATTCTAAAGATACGAGACAGCACCATCAAAAAGCAGAGGTAAGGAAACACTATATAATAATCTCAAAACAATATCAAAAACAAATGAAAAAAGTAAGTTCCATCATTACTGCTTTGTTGCTGTTGGGGAGTGCGATGGCTTATGCCGACGGATTCTCACGCAGTGGCAACTCAGTCACCATCCAGGTGGCAAAACCACAACGCGACGGCGCCAAAATGGTGCGCCTGGAGGTAGTCAACGAAAACATCATCCGTGTGCGTGCCACTCCAGAGGAGACATTCCCAGAGAAAACCAGCCTCATTATCGTGCCGCAGAAAGCAAAACCCCAATTTGAGGTTTCTGATAACGAAAAGGGTGTCATTGTCAAGACTGCCGGCGTCAGGGCAGAGGTTGACAAGCAGACGGGCGATGTGGCTTTCTTCGACGCACAAGGCAAAAAACTGCTTAAAGAGGCTTCCAATGGAAAGACATTCCAGCCGTTCCGCGTGCCGGAGCGCGAACTTGGCGTGGCGCAGCGTCAGCTCAGCGAGAAAGAATTGAATGGGTTGTCATGGCAACTGCAGTTCGACCGTGACCCTGCTTTGAAAGCCGTCTATGGTTTGGGACAGCACCAGGCAGAGGAATTCAACATGCTCGATAAAAACGAGGAACTGTATCAGTACAACACCAAGGTAAGCGTTCCCTTCGTGATGACCAACCTAAATTTCGGCTTGCTTTGGGACAGCTACAGCCTCGGACGATGGGGAAATCCAAAAGACTACATACAGCTCAACAGGGCTTTCAAGCTATATGGCAAGGATGGGAAGGCCGGACACCTCACGGGTACTTATATGGATAAGGATGGGAAAAAACTCGTTAGAGACGAGGATTCCATCTACTTCGAGTACGACTGCCCATCCACTTCAAAGATTGGCAATGCCACGGATGACGGCGGAATAAAGAACCTGCCCAAAGGGTTCAACCTCGATGGTGCTACGGTGGTGTATGATGGCTTCATAGAGGCTCCAGAGTCACGAACCTATCATTTCATCCTCTACTATGCAGGATACATGAGGGTATATGTGGGAGGCGAGGAAGTCGTGCCAGAGCGGTGGCGCACAGCATGGAACCCCAATTCCTGGAAATTCACCACCCGCCTGCAAAAAGGGAAGAGGACACAGCTGCGCATAGAGTGGAAACCTGATGGAGGAGTGAGCTACTGCGGACTGCGTGTGGCACCACCATTCGACTCCAACAAGACCATCAGCATCTGGAGCGAGATGAGCCGCGACATGGACTATTACTTCATAGCAGGTAAGAACATGGATGAAGTCATCAGCGGATACCGCACACTCACAGGAAAGGCTTCCCTCTATCCAAAATGGGTTCTGGGATTCTGGCAGAGTCGTGAAAGATACAAGAGCAGCTATGACATAGAATCCACTTTGGCAGAGTTCAGAAAACGACACATACCCGTGGACAACATCGTGCAGGACTGGAACTACTGGCCGTTGCCCGACTGGGGAAGCCATGAGTTTGAGACATCACGGTTCCCCAATCCTCAAGCCATGCTCGACAGCGTGCACCAGATGAACGGACGTTTCATGATTTCCGTGTGGCCGAAGTTCTATGAGACTGTCGCCAACTACAAGGAGCTTGACAGCAACGGATGGATCTACCGCCAGGCCATCACCGACGACATCCACGACTGGTTGGGATACAAGGGCTCTTTCTACGACGCATACGATGCTGGGGCTCGGAAGATGTTCTGGAGACAGATGAACGAGAAGCTTTACAGCAAATACAATTTTGGCATTGACGC
This sequence comes from uncultured Prevotellaceae bacterium, assembly GCA_946406585.1. The sequence goes on from CAMJLI010000155.1 coordinate 2,615, forward strand.
CTGGTGGATGGATGCCTCAGAGCCTAATGTGCGCGACTGCACGCCGGTGTGGTACCGCAAGGCGCTCAGCGGACCAACAGCCTTGGGTACTTCCACTGAGTATTTCAATGCTTATTCCATTGTCAATGCCGACGCAATATACAACGGACAGAGGTCGGTCAACCCCAACCAACGCGTATTCTTGCTCACCCGTAGCGGATTCGCTGGCGAGCAGCGCTTCTCCACCGCCACTTGGTCGGGCGACATCGGAACACGATGGGAGGACATGAGGGCGCAGATGACAGCAGGACTCAACTATTCTATGAGCGGACTGCCCTTCTGGGGCATGGACCAGGGCGGATTCTCCGTTGAGAGCAGGTATGTGAAGGCTCAGGAGGATTTTGACAAGACAGGTGTGGAGACAGCCGACCTGACGGAATGGCGCGAACTGCAAACCCGTTGGAACCAGTTCGGTTGCTTCATCCCTCTATACCGTGCTCACGGTCAATGGCCTCTGCGTGAAGTGTGGAACATAGCTCCCGACAACCACCCAGCCTACAAGACCATCGTGTGGTACGACAAACTACGCTACCATTTGATGCCTTACCTCTATTCCATGGCAGGATGGGTGCATTTCAACGACTATACCATGATGAGGGGACTGGCAATGGACTTCAATGGCGATGCCAAGGTCTATGACATACCCGACCAATGGATGTTCGGACCGGCTTTCATGGCTTGTCCCGTGAGCCAGTACAAGGCACGCAACCGCAGCGTGTATTTCCCACAGCAGTGTGGATGGTACAACCTCTATACAGGCGACTATGTGGAAGGTGGACAGACACTTGTGGTGGATGCTCCTTACGAACGCATGCCGGTATTCGTGCGCGAAGGCAGTATTGTGCCCTTTGGCCCGGAGATGGAATGGTGCGACGAAAAACCAGCCGAACTGATAAACCTGTATGTATATCAAGGTGCTGATGCTTCTTTCCAACTCTATGAGGATGAGGGTACAAATTATAATTATGAGAAGGGCAAATGTGCCACAATCGACATCAAATACGATGAGGCAACAAAGACGCTGACTTTCGGTAAGAGAGTGGGTGCGTTCAAAGGCATGCTGAAGAATCGCAGGTTCAATGTGGTGGTGGTGTCACGCGACAAGGCACAACCGCTCAATCTCATAAATCCAGAGGGCAGGATGGTAGATTATTCTGGAAAAGAAATAAAGATTTCCCTTTAAAAGAATAATGTCGAACAACAACCATTTTTGAAATCTTACTCGACATGATAGTTCGTTTCAAATGGGCATTTGCCCTTTGCATGGTGCTCTTCGCCTCTTCTGCGTATGGCAGGCAAACATCTTGCTTCGATGACGATTGGCTGTTTGTGCTGGCTGATTCCGCCGAAATGGCAGCACCAGGTTACAATGATTTCGGGTGGCGAAAACTCAACCTCCCTCACGACTGGGCTATAGAGGGCGACTTCCTTCCTTCCAATCCTTCTGGAGCTGGTGGAGGTGCCTTGCCCGGAGGGGTGGGGTGGTATCGCAAGCATTTCCGCGTGACTGATGCAGACAAGTATTTCATGGCTTTCGATGGCATTTATATGAACGCGAAGGTTTTTGTAAATGGAAAACTTGTCGGACATAGGCCCTATGGTTATTCTTCCGTGGAATATGACATCACTCCTTATATTAACAAGAATGCCGACAATGTGGTGGCAGTGAGGGTGGACAATAGCGACCAGCCCAACTCAAGGTGGTATAGCGGTTGCGGCATCTACAGACACGTATGGCTCACCACCACGTCGGCTCTTCTTGTTGCTCATTGGGGCGTGTATGTAAACACCACTCCAAAGGGAGAGGTCACTGTGGAGGTGCAGGTGAATGACGAGAGAAATGGTGGCGCAAAGCCGGTCATCAGACATGAAATAACCGATTCGGATGGACGTGTCGTGGCAAAGTCGACAGGTTCCAACACCACCCAGAAACTGAAGGTTCGTTCCCCAAAACTATGGAGTGTCAACTCTCCCAATGTTTATCAGGTCAAGACACAGATACTGGTGCAGGGAAAGGTGGTGGATGAAGTTACGACCACAACAGGCTTCCGTGATTTCAAGTTCGACCCCGCCAAAGGCTTCTCGCTCAATGGCGTGCCCATGAAAATCAATGGCGTTTGCGAGCACCATGACTTGGGGTGTCTTGGGGCGGCATTCTATGAGGATGCCATGCACAGAAAGCTGACCATCCTGAAACAGATGGGTGTGAATGCCATCAGAAGTTCGCATAATCCGCCTGCGCCTGAGTTGCTCAACATGTGCGACACCATGGGATTCATCGTCATGGATGAGTCGTTCGACATGTGGAGAAGGAAAAAGACGCAAAACGACTATGCCAGGTTCTTCGACGAGTGGCATGAGAGAGACTTGACCGACCTCGTGCTCCGCGACCGCAACCATCCCTCCATCTTGATGTGGAGCATCGGCAACGAGGTGCTCGAACAGTGGTC
>CAMJLI010000156.1 GCA_946406585.1 uncultured Prevotellaceae bacterium
AACTACTTCGACCTATACCATAGATATAAGTCAATGCGATTTCGCCACGCTTGTTTTGGGGCAAATCTACTCCAACAATTCTTATTGCCATTTTACTGTAAAAAAATAATTAAAAAAGTTGATGAATACATTCTTGGTACTCAAGCACAACCATTCAGGGTATCAACCCTGGCGCAATTTGTACTTGGGGTTCTTCTTGTTGATAACAAAAAGGCGTCCCTTGCGACGAACGATTTTGCAATCTGGTGTGCGTTTTTTCAATGATGCTCTTGTCTTCATAATCAGAAATTATTTGTATCTAAACACTATTCTGCCTTTAGTCAGGTCGTAAGGACTCATTTCCACCTTGACCTTGTCGCCGGGCAAAATTTTAATGTAGTGCATTCTCATCTTGCCCGAAATATGGGCAGTGATGGGGCACCCATTCTCTAACTCCACACGGAACATGGCATTGGAGAGAGCCTCCACGATAGTTCCGTCTTGCTCAATTGCGGATTGTTTCGCCATAAACTAATTCAATTTTCCAACTACTGATTCTATTTCATCGAAAGAAGATAATATCTCTGACTTACCTCGCCTAATGACAATGGTATGCTCATAATGAGCTGCAGGTTTGCCGTCACGTGTGCGTACGCTCCATCTGTCGGCGTCAAGTTGAATTGCCCTGTCCCCCATGGTAATCATCGGCTCTATGGCAATGCACATGCTTTCCTTGAGCATCGGCCCATTTCCACGTCTGCCGTAATTGGGTACCATAGGATCCTCGTGCATCTTACGGCCTATGCCATGACCTGTAAGTTCTCTGACGACACCGTAACCAGCCGACTCGCAGAAGTCTTGTACCGTGGAACCAATGTCGCCCACATGGTTGCCTGCCACAGCCACATCAATGGCCTTGTAGAGTGCGTCATGGGTAGTCACCAACAACTTTTTCACCTCAGGCTTGACCTCTCCCACGCAGAACGTGTAGCAAGAGTCGCCATTGAAGCCGTCCAACAAAGTGCCACAGTCGATGGAAATGATGTCGCCATCCCGGAGCACTGTCTTGTCGTTGGGAATACCATGCACCACGTATTCGTTGACCGAGGTGCAGATATTGGCAGGGAACGGTTTCCCATAAGGATTGGGAAAGTTGAGAAATGTTGGTATAGCGCCATTATCCCTTATGAACTCTCCTGCAATCTTGTCAAGTTGAAGTGTGGTCACTCCAGGCTTGATATGTTTCGCCAATTCGGCGAGCGTCCGGCCCACAAGCCGGTTAGCTCGCCTCATCAGCTCTATTTCATCTTCTGTCTTAAGAAATATACTCATTAGAGGATATTAATAAGCAGACGGAGAATTGCCGCGGGTATGTCCAACATTGAGCAACCCATCGTAGTGACGCATCATCAGATGGCTCTGAATCTGCTGCAAGGTGTCGATGACCACACCTACAAGGATGAGCAACGACGTACCGCCGAAGAACTGAGCAAATCCTTGTGGCACACCCAGCAAGCTAGCCAAGGCAGGCATGATGGCGATGAAGGCAATGAACAAAGAACCAGGCAATGTTATTCTCGACATGATAGTCTCGATATAATCAGCTGTTGGTTTTCCGGGCTTTACACCAGGAATGAATCCATTGTTGCGCTTCATGTCCTCAGCCATTTGGGTAGGATTGAGGGTGATAGCTGTGTAGAAGTAGGTGAAGGCAATGATGAGAATTGCAAACACCACGTTATACATCAAGCTGGTGTGGTCGAGCAAAGAACGAACCACATAATTGGTACTGTTCGACGAATATTGCACCAATGCCAAGGGGATGAACATCAATGCCTGGGCAAAGATGATAGGCATCACATTAGCGGCAAAAAGTTTCAAGGGGATGTATTGGCGTGCTCCACCATAAGTCTTGTTTCCCTGTACACGACGCGCATACTCCACAGGCACCTTGCGCACAGCCTGCACCAGCAGGATAGAAGCGCACACTACTGCAAAGAGAATGAGCAACTCGATGATGAGGAACACGGCACCACCGCCCTTTGTCTCGACGAAGCGGTTGGTCACCTCCTGCATGAAAGCACTCGGGAGCCTTGCGATGATGCCAATCATAATGATGAGCGAAATACCATTACCCACACCTCTGTCGGTGATACGCTCACCGAGCCAAAGGATGAACATGCTGCCTGCTGCCAAGATGATAAGTCCGGTCCACATGAACCAGTTCCACGAAATGGCAGGGTTCAGAGCTCCGGCCGACTGCATCTTGAGGTTGATGAGATAGGAAGGAGCCTGGAAGAGCAAGATAGCCACAGTAAGGATACGTGTGTACCACATGATCTTCTTTCTTCCGCTCTCACCCTCACGCTGCATCTTTTGGAAATAAGGCACAGCCACAGCGAGCAGCTGCATCACGATGGATGCCGAGATGTAAGGCATGATCCCCAATGCGAAAATGGAAGCATTGGAAAATGCACCACCGGAGAACATGTCGAGCAACGACATCAGGCCACCCGTAGTCTGTTTTTGCAGATTTTCCAACTTGTCCGGGTCAATACCAGGAAGTACGACGAACGAGCCAAAACGGTAAATTGCCGTGAACAGGATGGTGATGAGGATTCGTTGGCGCAAATCCTCCACCTTCCAGATGTTCTTCAGTGTTTCGATAAACTTTTTCATTTACTTAGATTATAGTTGTGTTACCACCAACTGCCTTGATAGCTTCTTCGGCAGTTTTAGAGAAAGCATTAGCTTCCACATCAACCTTGATTGTGAGTTCTCCATTTCCGAGGATTTTGACGAGCTCCCTGCCATTAGTCAGGCCAGCAGCCTTGAGTTCCTCGATACCGATCTTAGCAACACCTGTTTTCTCGGCAATTTTCTGCAGGGAAGACAAGTTGACGGCCTGATACTCCTTATGGTTGATATTCTTGAATCCTGTTTTGGGCAGACGGCGTTGCAAAGGCATCTGTCCACCTTCAAATCCAATCTTTCTCTTATATCCTGAGCGCGCCTTGGCACCTTTGTGTCCGCGTGTGGAAGTGCCACCAAGTCCAGAACCGGTACCACGTCCGAGGCGTCTGCGTGAGTGTGTTGACCCTGCTGCAGGCTTTAAAGTATGCAATTTCATAAGTCTAAAGCTATTAAATGTCTTATTGTTTACTCAACTATGGTTACCAGATGGTGAACTTTGCGTATCATGCCACGAACGGCAGGAGTGTCCTCTTTCTCAACTACCTGTGAGATTTTGTGCAAGCCGAGAGCTTGGAGTGTGCGTTTTTGATCAACTGGATAACCAATTTTACTTTTTATTTGCTTAATCTTGATTGTTGCCATATCGAACCTCCTTATCCTCTAAATACTTTTTGCATTGATATGCCACGCTCTCCAGCGATGGTGTAAGCGTCGCGCATCTCACACAAGGCCTTGATAGTGGCCTTAACAAGGTTGTGAGCATTGGAAGAGCCTTTCGACTTAGCCAGGACATCAGTGATGCCGGCACTCTCGAGCACGGCACGCATGGCACCACCAGCCACCATTCCAGTACCAGGAGCAGCGGGCTTGAGGAACACTTTTGCGCCACCGAAGGCCATTTCCATCTCATGAGGAATAGTACCCTTCAGAACAGGCACCTTAACCAGATTTTTCTTGGCAGCCTCAACACCTTTTGCGATGGCTGCAGTAACCTCTCCAGCCTTGCCGAGACCCCATCCGATGACTCCGTTACCGTCACCTACAACGACGATGGCAGCAAATGTGAACGTGCGACCACCCTTTGTCACCTTTGTAACACGGTTGATGGCCACGAGGCGATCTTTCAACTCTGCGTCACTATTGATTTTTACTCTATTGATTGCCATAATCGCTTAAAAATTAAGTCCACCTTTACGGGCTGCATCAGCCAGTTGCTTCACTCTACCATGATAAAGGTATCCATTACGGTCGAACACTACAGCGGTGATGCCTGCAGCAATAGCCTTCTCAGCGATCATCGCTCCAACCTTCTCAGCCTGCTGAGCCTTGGACATTTTCTCCAAGCCCAGTGACGAAGCTGAAACGAGTGTCTTGCCTTTTGGATAATTCTTCATTTCCACCTTGTTCTTTGAGTGGTTTTTCCTCACCAAGGTAGTGAAAGGCTTGTCCATGTTAACCCAAGAGTCGTCAATGATCTGAACATAGATGCCCTTGTTGCTGCGGAAAACAGACATGCGTGGGCGCTCAGGAGTACCGTTGACCTTCTTGCGGATTCTGAATTTTATCTTAATTCGTCTTTCTTCTTTTTTCGTTGTCATAATCGTAAATTATTAAAGTTACTTGGCTGAAGCCGACTTACCAGACTTCCTGCGGATGACCTCACCCTTGAACAGGATACCCTTGCCCTTGTAAGGCTCAGGCTTGCGGAAAGAGCGAATTTTAGCACAGATGAGTCCGAGCAACTGCTTGTCGCATGACTCCAAATTGATGACAGGATTCTGATTTCTCTCAGATTTTGTCTCCACTTTCACCTCAGGCGGCAGCATGAGGAAGATGGGGTGTGTGTAACCCAGTGCAAACTCGAGGAGGTTGCCTTGATTAGAGACACGGTAACCAACACCAACAAGCTCCAGAGTTTTTTTGAAGCCCTCGCTGACACCAACAACCATGTTGTTGACCAGTGCGCGATAGAGGCCATGGAAAGCCTGCTTCTGCTTGAGGTTAACCGGGCTGTCCTCTTTGATAGAGAAAGTGATTTCCCCATTTTCGATTTTCATGTCGATGGAAGGATCCACATATTGTGAAAGTTCACCTTTTGGTCCCTTCACTGAAACGACATTCTTGTCCTGCTTGATTTCGACACCAGCGGGGATTACAATTGGCAATTTACCTATTCTTGACATAATGTACCCTCCCTGAATTAATAGACAAAGCAAAGGACCTCTCCGCCAATTTTGAGTTCGGCAGCTTCCTTGTCGGTCATTACACCTTTGGATGTGGACAAGATAGCGATGCCCAATCCGTTGATTACTCTCGGCATGTCCTTGTATCCGGTGTATTTGCGGAGACCAGGAGTGGAAACTCTCTTGAGTTTCTTGATGGCGTTAGCCTTGGTGGTCGGGTCATACTTGAGCGCGACCTTGATGGT
>CAMJLI010000157.1 GCA_946406585.1 uncultured Prevotellaceae bacterium
ACAAGTTTTCCTCCTTGCATCAGTTGGTCGTGGGTGATGCGGGCGCCATCGAGCATTTCACCATTCAGGATGGCATGGTCGTAGGTGCCGCCCTTTCCCCGCAGTTCCACCTCCAACGTCTTTCCGTTGGGCAGATGCATGGTGTATCCTCCTTCGAGGATGGGCAGCGTAAGCAGGTAGTAGTCATGTCCCGCATTGGGATACAGCCCCATCATGTGGAAGGCGAGCCACGACGACATGGCACCTGAGTCGTCATTGCCTGGAAGGCCTTCTGGCGTGTCATCATAATTGATTTCAATGATGTCGTGCACATGGCGAGTGCTGAGGTCGGGCCTTCCTATCCAGTGATAAAGGCATGGGGTGAGGAAAGACGGTTCGTTTGCCACATTGTAGTAGCGTTTTGCAAAGAACAAGTCGAGGCGCTGTCGGAAAGCCTCCTCGCCATCACATGCCTCTATCAGTCCAGGCACGTCATGGGGGATGTTTAGAGAATACTCCTCTGATGTCGCTTCATAGAAGAATGTTGACCACCATGGCAGGTACCATGGTGCCACCTTGGTGGTGGGTGTGTATGGGATGCGTGGATGAAACACTTTTGACTTGCCCCATGGCACGCTGTCGAGCCACTGTCCCTGAGCGTCTCGTGGCATGATGAATCCTTTCATGCCGTCAAATTCATAGTCCTTGCGCCACAAGTTTTTCCAATTGCCTGCCTTTTTCCTATATTCTGCGGCCACATCGTCATAGCCGAGAGCATCAGCCACCACGGCGATGCAATAGTCGTCAAAAGCATATTCTATGGTGCGGTTGCCGGCACGGTCGATGCCGTATGGGATATAGCCCAGGGTGTTGTAGGAAGTCAGTCCGCCCCTGCCCTCTTTTTCCTCGTTGCCGCCCGGCGGCACAGTGGCGTCATGCAGCATGGCCTCAAGAGCAAGTTCGTAGTCTATGCCTTTGAGTCCCTTCACCAATGCGTCGGCAATCAACACCTCGGCATTGCTGCCCCCTTGCGTGCGGCCATTGCAGTCGCCGCTGCGTGCATCGGGCATGTACCCCTCTCTACGGTAGATGTTGAGCAAGGAGTTGATTATGTCTCTCTGGCGGTCGGGTGCAAGGAGCGTTATCAGTGGCGACGATGTGCGATAGGTGTCCCAGATGGCATAATAGTCGTCATAATAGGGCGTGTCCGTCCATTTGGGATTCTCGCCAGTGCGGTCCACGGGCATCAGCATGGTGTGGTATAGGGCGGTGTAGAACATCCGCTTTTCCTTGTCGCTACCTTGCTTGATTTCTATCTTGTTCAATTCCTGTTCCCATGTCTGTCTCAAGATTCCCACTTGCTCGTCGAAGCCTGTCTCCACAATGTTGCGACGTGCCTGCATCGTGCTGACAAAAGAAATGCCGATGCGCATTTCCACAAGTGTGTCTTGCAGGTGCAGGGTGGCACGTTGGCTTTGAGTGTCGGTCTCGGCATGGAAAGGTGACGACGAGCGCAGGAAGAAATACACGGTATAGGCATCGCCGTTGTTCCATCCCCCACGAATGCGGGTGTAGCCCTGCAGTTCCTTGTCGCTCACCACTTCCAACTCTGCCCCCACAAATTGCTGGGCCTCACGCAAGTCGGGGATGTCGCTCTTGCCCAAGTAATGTGTGGCATCAACAAACAAGACGCCTCTTTGCGGATAATGGAAGCGATAGAACGAGCATCGGCTTGAAGTGGTTATCTCTGTCCGAATGCCATTCTCGTAAGTGGTGGAGTAATATCCCAGTCTTATGTCCTCGCTGACGCGGCTCTGCTCTTGCTGTGCATCGAGCATGGGTTGAATGAGCACGTTGCCGTATTTCTGTCCGCCACCCGTACCGCTCACATGTGTCTGTGAGAAGCCTGTTACGGGTTCGGGCATGGATGCCCAACCGGCATTGGGTTTCACCCCGCAGTCGGGACCGGGCTTCACCATGCCATAGGGCATGGAGGGACCGGGGAAGGTGCGCCCCACCCCGACGCTGCCTATGCGTGGGTCAACATTTTGCCAATGTTGTGCCACGGAATGGGACATGAGGCAACAAAGAAGAGCCAATACAGAAAACGACTTTTTCATCAGCCAGCGAGTGAGAGTCTATTAAATAGAAAAGTCAAGGGGAGGTTTTTGGCTTCCCCTTGACATGTTGTTCCTATGATTAGTTGCTATAGCCAGCGTTCTGTTTCCAGGACGGATTGAGGTTAAGAATATCCTTGTGGATGGGGAATACTCGGCAAGTCTTCTCGAAACGAGCCGTCGGGAAATTCTTGTAGTGTGGGAAATACTCATCCTCGAAGTGACCGAAGCGGATCATGTCGTTGCGACGCCAGTTCTCATCGAAGAACTCACGGCCACGCTCGTCGTAGATCTCCTCCAAGGATGGATTGTGGTCAAGCTCTGGAGCATTGGCGTAGGCACGAACCTTGTTGAACAAGGTCCTTGCCTCTGCAGAACCGTTCTGGCGTGTCAATGCCTCTGCCTTCATCAGCAGCACGTCGGCGAAACGGAAGAGAGGCACGTCGTTCGACTGGTTGCGCCCATTTTTGAAGTCATCGTCGATGACATACCACTTCACCGAGCGACAACCCTGGCAGTAGCCATTGATATTGTCACCTACGTCGAGAGTAGGATCGTTGGCATTGGCAAGTGTGACATTCACCTTGAGTTTCAAGGGGTCGCTGTCTGGACCTTCAACACGAGCCACCTCGTTGGTCATCTGCAGATTGGACTTGTTGTAGACGAATACGGTGTTCTCATCCTGTCCTGCCACATAACGATAGTCGTTAGGATTGCTTGACAGACCGATGACGCACTTGTTGCGCTCGTCGCCTGGCAGGATGAAGGTTCTCTTCACGAACTCCGGGGTCATCGTTATGTAGCCGCCACCCGACTGCGAGAGGGCATCGCCAAAGTAACTCTTAGCCATCTTCTTGATGTTTTTCCAGCAACGGCTACGGCCATACTGCATACCCTGACGGGTCTGAGTGTCGTAAGGCATGGCGTAGATGAAGTCTTCCACCTGCGGACCGTTGTTGTAAGAGAACTTCTCACGGTAAGACATCGAACCAAGGTTGAACTTGCCTGAGTTGATGATGTCATCGCACATCTTGATACAGTCAGCCAACTTCTCGTTATTGGCTGTGGCGGCATCATAGCTCTCCACCGACGGAGCGGTATAGACAGGCCAGTTGATGTATATCTTGGCAAGCAGGGCCTCCGCCATCCAACGGGTCGGTTTGCCATAAGTGTTCTCATTGACATCCGTAGTCAGGTCGGGAATAACAGCAAGGAGTTCCGACTCCAGCCACCTGGTCACCTCAGCACGTGGCTTACGGTCGATTGTTTCACCATCTTCAGGAATGCGGTCCAGGATGGGAATGTCACCCCAACCGTCCATGATAATCCAATGGAAGAACGCACGTATGGCACGGGCTGGAGCCACGGCGGCACCGGCATCGTTGCCACCCAGGTCTACTATGACCCTGTTGGCTTTTGAGATGCCCTCGGTAATGGTGCCGAACCAGTCGATGGTGGCATCCTCGAAAGTATAATTGTGCAGGGCAGGGTGAGCATACGCACCACCATCATACCATCCGCCACCATATGATGCAGCAGAATACTCATCGCTGGAGAGGCACATCACCTCCATGTATCGACGGCCGAGCACACCACTGAAATGGTAATAAATATCAGCCATCTTGGCCTCAACAGCAATCTCATTATTAGGATATTCTGTGTATTGGGATTCCACATCCACATCCAGGTCTGTACAGCCGACTGCCATAGCAGCAAGTCCGGCAAGGAATAGTCCCTTTATATTTGTTTTCATACCTTTATTGATCTTTATTAATTATTTGACTTCGGAGATGATCACCGAGCGAGAAAGCTGCGGATCGTTGAGGAACATAGTATCAACACCACCCTTGGCATCGAGTGTCAGTTGCTTGGCAGACACACCATACTGCTTGGTGAGTACATCGAAGACATTTTGGGCGCGTTCCTTGGCCAGTTTGGCGTTTAGTTCTGCAGAACCAGTCTGCTTGTCTGCATAGCCTACAACGCTGAACTTCTTGTCTGGCACCGACTTGATCATCTGTGCAACGTACTGCAAATTGACTACCTCACGGTCTTGTACTTTTGTTTCTCTTTTCGCAAAGTTCACGAAGTGTGGATAGGTGAGATACTCTTTTGTGGTTACGATTTCCTTGGTGTTCTCTGGCTTGCGGTTGCGCAAGTTGTCGTTCTCGGCACGCAGGCGATTGACCTCGCCATTGAGGCGGTCGACCTCTTTGTTATCAGTGACATAAACGGTCTTGGTTGCAGCAGGGGCTTTCGCATCAGAACCGCCACTGAAGTTGACTTTCACACCAAGCAATATCGTACGGGTATGTGGATATGTGCTCCAACGGTAGTCGATACCTGGGTCGATGCCACCCATGTTCACCTCTGGGTCTAGTCCTTTATAACCAGTGATGGTGAACACGTTGTTGCAGGTTGCATAGAGTTGGAGGCTTTCAATCCAGTTGTTGAACTTATTGAAGGTATAACCAAGAGTGGCAGAAGAGAGGCGGAAATAGGAACCATCCTCCAAATAGCGGTCGGAAGGATAGTTTGGCAGATTATCTGTGACAGGACGGTCGGTGACGAACTCCTTCAACACGTTCTTGCCATTGGCGAACATCTCGGGGCTGGAGTAGTTGGCTCGTGAACCGTTGTAGATCTTGTTGCCGAAGACGCCGGTGAAGAAGAGCGATGCGCTAAGGTTCCTGAAGGTGAACGTGTTGTTCCATCCGAGGTTCAGTTTTGGCTGTGCGCAACCCGTGATGGTGCGGTCCTTGAAGCCTGGCTCGTTGGTCACCTCGCCAGTGCGCTGTCCCGTATTCTCATCGCGCACATAATAGGTGGACTTGCCATCCTTGTAGCCAGCGAACTCATAGGTGTAGAATGTACCGAGAGGCTCACCCTCGATAATGCGCTGTGTGTAACCGTTGGAGGACACACCTGCCACCATCGGGTCGCCCTGTGTGAAGGTGCCCACCTC
>CAMJLI010000158.1 GCA_946406585.1 uncultured Prevotellaceae bacterium
TCTCCAATGGCGAAAAGATGGTGTGGATGAGTGAGCGCGACAATTGGAATCATCTGTATCTTTACGACATCGCCACAGGACAAGTGGAGCGCCAAATCACACGTGGTGCTTGGTGTGTACGGGAAGTGCAAAAAGTGGATGAGGAACAAGGATTCATATATTTCAGTGCCAGTGGCATGAACAAGGGTGAAGATCCATACAATGTTCACTATTACCGAATTGGCCTGGATGGCAAGAACCTTGTTTGTCTCACACCAGAGAATGGCAATCATGAGGCTGTTTTCTCATCAGATTACAATTTTCTTGTAGATACTTGGTCGACTGTCAGCCAAGCCCCAACAACAATTCTTCGTGATGGCATTAAAGGGAAAGTGATAGATACGATAGAAGTTGCAGACATGAGCGTCTTGCAAGCAAAAGGTTGGAAAGCTCCAGAGGTGTTTGTGGCAAAAGGTCGGGATGGCAAGACGGACCTATGGGGAATCATACAGTATCCAACGAATTTTGACCCTACAAGAAAATATCCTGTCATAGAATACATTTATGCAGGTCCTGGTAGTGCATACACCCCAAAAAGCTTTACTCCATACAATTGGAACATGACGCCATTGGCTGAGTTGGGATTCATTGTGGTTCAACTTGATGCCATGGGCACCAGCTGGCGCGGCAAGGCTTTTGAAGAGGTCTGTTACAAAAACCTGAAGGATGCCGGCCTGCCCGACCGTATTGCATGGATAAAGGCTGCTGCTTTGAAACATCCTTTTATGGATGCGGAGAATGTCGGCATTTTCGGCGCTTCTGCAGGTGGTCAGGAAAGCACCACAGCGGTTTTGCTTCATGGAGACTTTTACAAGGCCGCTTACAGTTCCTGTGGTTGTCATGACAACAGAATGGACAAGATATGGTGGAACGAGCAATGGATGGGCTACCCTGTTGACTCTTCATACGTGGAGAGCAGCAATGTTTATCATGCGTCCAAACTGTCCCGCCCTCTGATGTTGGTGGTTGGAGAGATGGACGACAACGTGGATCCTGCCAGCACCTACCAGTTGGTCAATGCCTTGGTTAAAGCCGGGAAAGATTTCGAATTGGTTGTTCTTCCAGGAGTACATCACACCATGGGAGAACGATATGGAGAACACAAGCGTTTTGACTTCTTCGTAAAGCACCTGTTGAAAACGAACCCACCAAAATGGGAAGACATAACAACTCATTGAAAAAGGGAGGCTTGACGCCTCCCTTTCAATTTGCATATCATGAATTGTACTCTTGCCAACTCTTTATTTGCACATCTTCCATCTGCATGGCACAGAAAGCTTCTATGAAAGCCTTTGCCAACCTCACATTGGTCATTAGCGGGATGTTGTGGTCAATAGCTGCACGACGAATGCGATAGCCATTGGTCAACTCACGCTTGGTGTGGTTCTTGGGAACATTGATAATCAATTCTATCTTGTGTGAAGCGATGAGGTCCATCACATTGTCGGGCAAGTCCTCATCAGGCCATGACACTTTCTTCGCATTCACGCCATTGTCGTTGAAGAACTTGGCGGTACCTGCCGTTGCGTAGATTTCATATCCATGCTGCACCATCTCGCGTGCCGGTTCCAGCAAGTCCACTTTTCCCTTGGCGTCACCAGAAGATATCAACACGCTCTTCTTCGGTATTGTGTATCCTGTGGCGATAAGAGAATTGAGCAATGCCTCATTAAGGTCATCACCCAAACAACCTACTTCGCCGGTACTGCTCATGTCAACTCCAAGCACGGGGTCGGCATTTTGCAAGCGTGCAAAGGAGAATTGAGAAGCCTTGACTCCTATACGGTCGATGTCGAACTCACTCTTCTCAGGAGTGCTGTATGGAACATCAAGCATGATTTTTGTGGCTGTTTCAATGAAATTGGTCTTTAGAATCTTGCTTACGAATGGGAAGGAACGGCTGGCTCTCAAATTGCACTCGATGACCTTTACCTCTCTGTTCTTTGCCAAATACTGGATGTTGAAAGGTCCGCTGATATTCAGCTCTTTTGCTATCTTTCTGGAAATTTTCTTTATCTGACGGATGGTGGAGAAATAAATGTGCTGGGCAGGGAACACCATTGTGGCATCACCGGAGTGGACTCCGGCATATTCGATATGTTCACTGATGGCATATTCCACAATCTCACCCTTGTCTGCCACGGCGTCAAATTCAATCTCTTTGGTGTCTTGCATGAACTTGGAAACCACGACAGGATATTCTTTCGACACCTCGGTCGCCATGGCAAGGAAGCGCTCCAGCTCTTCATTGTCGTAACATACGTTCATCGCAGCTCCCGACAGCACATAACTTGGTCGCACCAATACAGGGAATCCAACTTCTTTCACGAAGTTTTTAATGTCGTCGAGCGATGTGAGTGCCCGCCAAGCAGGTTGGTCAATGCCAAGCTTGTCGAGCATGGCAGAAAACTTGTCGCGATTTTCAGCCCTGTCGATATCCTTTGGAGATGTGCCAAGCACAGGTACTCCTTGCTTGTAGAGTTTCATGGCCAGGTTGTTGGGTATCTGTCCACCCACAGATACTATGACACCACGTGGCTGTTCAAGGTCGATGACATCGAGAACTCTTTCGAGAGACAATTCATCGAAATATAGCCTGTCGCACATGTCATAGTCCGTAGACACCGTTTCGGGGTTGTAATTTATCATTATGCTCTTGTACCCTTGTTTGCGTGCCGTATTGATGGCATTCACCGAACACCAGTCGAACTCTACAGACGAACCTATGCGATAAGCGCCTGAACCCAAGACAACAACACTCTTCTCGTTCTTGTAAAAACTAATGTCATGGAACTTGTAATTGCCTGGCTTTTGGTCGAAATGATAGGTGAAATACAGGTAGTTGGTAAGCTCAGGATGTTCGCTTGCTACCGTATTTATACGTTTTACAGCGGGAAGCACACCTTTGGCCTTGCGGTATTCACGCACAGCGAGGTTCTCGTTATACATGTTGGTGGCTTCTGGCTTGAGGACAAATCGTGCTATCTGGAAGTCAGAGAAGCCAGCAGCTTTCACCTCCAACAAGAAACTGTCTGGTATGTCCTCCAACTTGTTGTATTCCATCAATTCATGCTTGAGGTCAACAATGCGCTTGAGGCGTGAGATAAACCACTTGTCTATTTTTGTGAGCTCTTCTATGCGTTCTACGGTATATCCTTCTTCCAATGCTTGTGCAATGGCAAAGATTCGGAGATCTGTAGGATTTTCAAGAGCATCATCCAAATTGTCAAAGCGTGTATGGTCGTTACCCACAAAGCCATGCATCCCTTGCCCTATCATGCGCAGTCCTTTTTGAATCATCTCCTCAAAACTACGTCCGATAGACATTATCTCGCCTACAGACTTCATGGAAGAGCCTATTTTTCTTGACACACCGGCAAATTTAGTCAGGTCCCATCTTGGAATCTTGCAAATCATGTAGTCAAGTTGAGGTGCGACATACGCGGAGTTGGGTGTTCCCATCTCTCCAATTTGGTCGAGTGTGTACCCCAAGGCTATCTTGGCAGCAACAAAGGCAAGTGGGTATCCAGTTGCCTTGCTTGCAAGTGCCGACGAGCGTGAAAGACGGGCATTGATTTCTATGATGCGGTAGTCATTGGTTTGTGCATTGAAGGCAAATTGGATGTTGCATTCACCCACAATGTTCAGATGCTTGACACATTTGATGGACAATTCTTGCAGCATGGACACCTGTTCGTCGCTGAGTGAACAGGTTGGTGCCACAACAATACTCTCGCCTGTATGTATTCCAAGTGGGTCGAAGTTTTCCATCGATGCTACAGTGAAACACCTGTCATTGGCATCACGAATAACTTCGAATTCTATTTCTTTCCATCCCTTGAGGCTCTCTTCCACAAGAATTTGTGGGGCAAAAGTAAATGCACTTTCGGCCAATTCCACAAAATCTGCTTCATTCTTGCAAATACCTGACCCCAATCCACCAAGGGCATAAGCAGAGCGGATCATGATAGGGAATCCTATGGAACGTGCTGCCTTAAGGGCATCGTCCATGTTCTCTACGGCATGACTGACAGGCACTTTGAGATCCACCTCACTGAGTTTTTTAACGAAAAGGTCGCGGTCTTCTGTGTTCATGATGGCTTCTACAGAAGTGCCAAGCACATTTACGCCATATTTCTCAAGTGTGCCATCGAGATATAATTGAGTGCCACAGTTGAGAGCAGTCTGGCCACCAAAAGCCAAGAGAATACCGTCAGGTCTTTCCTTCTTGATGATTTCAGTGACAAACCAAGGGGTAACAGGTTGGAAATAGACTTTGTCTGCAATACCTTCAGAAGTCTGAATGGTTGCGATGTTTGGGTTGACAAGAATGCTGGAAATACCTTCTTCGCGCAAAGCCTTAAGGGCTTGTGATCCCGAATAGTCAAATTCTCCTGCTTGTCCGATTTTCAATGCTCCGCTTCCGAGTACGAGCACTTTTCTCAATTGTCCCGAAATTTTACTCTTCATTTTAGATGATTTTAAAAATGTCTTTGAAGATGGGTCGTGGCCATCCGCACGCTACGGAAATGACATGCCAAACGCCTATTCGGGGTGCAAATATACAAATAATTCTGCAAAGTCAGTACATTTAGAGGATTTTTTGGCAAAAAAGTAGGCAAAATGTCAGAAGTTGGGTGCCGTCATTCCACATCTTGTTCTACTAGCACAGGTCTACAATCTTTTTTGTCTGTTTCTACGTTAAGTCTTTCGATGACAACATTACGTGCATGACGTACAAAAAATCCCTTTGCTGGCAACGTCCCGAACATGGTGGCTTCTGGATATTCTTTTTCTTTGTCATCGGCTACATCTGAAGGAGCTGTTTCCACTCCCCCATCATGATGAATGCTTATGTCCGATATCTGAATGTTCTCTATGGGATGGCCAGGCAAGCCAATTATGGAACACCCTGTAGGACCTGCATTTCTCACCGTTATTCCAGAAATGCGGATTCCACGAATTGCACCGATATTGGAAACCACAGTTCCTTCCTTGTATG
>CAMJLI010000159.1 GCA_946406585.1 uncultured Prevotellaceae bacterium
GGTAATTGTCCTCAGCCGACTGGCTGTTCACCTTGTTGCCTTGTCGCAGCGACTGGATGGCAGCGTTGAGGTCGTTGGTGGTGACGCCGGCATCTTTGAGGATGCGGCTTGCAGTAGACTGCACGTCGAGCAGTGCCATGAGCATGGGTTCCACAGAGACGAACTCGTCGCCCATCTTCTGTGATATTTCCTGGGTGCGAAGGAGCACGTTGTTTGTAGTGCTGCTACAGTATGTCTCTCCTCCCTGCACGCGTGGCAGGTGTGAGATTTCGCTGTCCACCACCTTTTCTATCTGAGCGGTGTTGGCTCCTATCTTTTGGAAGATGTAGCCACAGATGTCCTTGGCTTTCACCAAGATGCCTTTGAGCAGGTGCTCTGGCTCCACATACTGCTGCTGCATCCTTTGCGCGGTGTTTATGGCTTCTTGCACCGTCTCCTGCGCCTTGATTGTAAATTTGTCGAAATTCATGTGTTTGGTTCTCCTTTCTATCGTGTTTTTGTTTGATTCTGAGTCATATGTTTTCGCCATGTTATCCTCAAAATCCATACCATCAAGAATCTTGTGTCATAATGACGCTTGCGGCTGTCAAAATGACACAAGGCTCTTGCTTGCAGGTGGTGTTGGGGAGTGTGAAGCGGCTTTCAGGGGTTTAGGGGCAATACCTTTTTGTGGTTTTCCCGTTCTTGTCGCGAATTATGATCAATCCATGTTTCTTGCCTGGCATTACCATGCCATTTATTCCATAATACTGGGATTCAGTCACTTCGTTTTGGTGCACTTCTTCCATTCCTACAGGATTTATCACCAGATAAGGGTATTTTTGTTTTGTTGCAGCATCTTTGTTTTCTGAACAATAACAGCCATTGGCGAGAAATCCTGCAGCGACCTTTTGGGAATACACACCGCCGGAGCATTTTAGCGATGCGCCCTCCCATGCCAATAAATTCCTGCTGCCACTAATCATGCCATTTGATATTGTCACGTCGGCATTTGAAGCGCAAGTGGCGCCTGTGCCTTTGTTTTCAAAGACGCCCCCACTGATTGTTGCATTTCCATTGAAACAAAGAGTCTGTGTGGCAGCTTCGTTGGTGAAAATGCCATCCTTTATTTTTGTTGAACTATCTTCTGAAGTCCAAATGCACCTGCGATAGTCTGACCCCTCTGGCTTTTGACCTTTGTTGGAGAATGACCCACCTGTGATGTTCAACACTCCTGAAGTGTTGTAGTTCGAGATGACGGCATTGTTACCCGTTGTCTCAAAATCACCTCTTTCGATGGTAACATCCCCTTTAATATACATGGTTGTTTTGGGAGAGGAGAATTTACCGTTCTTAATAATCGTCTTACTATCTTCACTTGTCCAAATGCACCTGCGATAGTCATTCCCTTCAGGCTGTTTGCCTGTGTTGGTGAAGGTACCGCCGGTGATGGTCATCTGTCCGGACTTGTTGTAGTTTAGCAAGACTTCGCCGTTTCCTGTTGACTTGAAATTGCCATTTTCTATGGTTGCATCTCCTTTGATGCACAAGACATTATAGGTAGAAGAGAAATTGCCGTTTTTAATATAGGTGGTACTCCCTTCATCGGACCAGATACATCGGCGATAGTCAGTGTCGTCCTCATGGAATAATTCATTGACATACTCTCCATTGTCAATATTCAACGTTCCATGGTTGCTGAAGATGCTGCAATTTCCGGTTTTTGCCACTATTTTCCCACTACCCCTGCTGTCCATGACACGTAACTGACCGTAAACATATATCCCATAATGATGGACTTCCAATTTGCGGCCATTCAAGTCCAAAATGACATTTTCATCTTCATTTACAGGGTCATTGCTTATTGACGCGTCTTGAATCATCGTGACAGAAATGGGCGAGCCAACAATTGGTGCCATGGAGAAGGCGGCTCTCAACGAGGGGCATTCCACGTTGTTGTTCACCTTTGCCACACAAGGAAGCATCGTGGCGGGCACACAATCAAGATATGCTTGTTGCGAACTTTTGTAGTTGTGACTGCCGGGAGTAAGAGCGTCCAAAGCATACGATCCATTATAGCTGCCTCCCCATCCCCAGTTGATGTTGAAATAGCCTGAGCTGGTATATCCGTCGATAATGAACGTGTGCCCACTGTCGTCGGGTGGTGAGCCGGAATACAATACTGGTCGCGACATGTTCAGCTCATTTTTCAACATCGAGTTCCATTCGGACGTGGTATAGTCTTCCTTGAACATGCGTTTTCCCGTATTGAACCCGAAATGGGCGAAAATGGCTCTATGACCTGTGGTGGCAGAAGTTCCAGTAGCCGAGTATTTGGCCTGTATTGCAGAGCCTATGTCTGCCAACAGCTCCGCCACAGCGTTAGCCTGCGCTTGGGTGTATTGTCCGTCATTGTATTCCATGGGCATCAAGTCCCAATTGTATGAATGCTCCAAATTTCTCCCTGCCACAGCAATGCCATTGCTTTCCACCATGTAGCCTTTGGTTGTTCCTCTACCTTTTGATGGATAGCCATAATATTTCATCAAGATGGCATGTGCTGTTGGGACGCACCCCGAGACACTTCTTTTGTCATTGTCAAAGGGGCATTGCTGGTTGAAAGGGCTTCTTTGGTGCCATTGGGCTGTTTTTAGTTGGAGCGTGGCAGCGCCCACAGTAGGAGAGTCCCATTGCTTTGCCGTCTCCTCAGACTGTTGCACGCCCGATTCTCTCGCTTGCAATATTTGGCTTTCAATGTCATCCAGCCAGGCCTGCATGTTTGGGGGAAGGCTGCCGTCGTCCTCTATGGTTCCCTTATGAGAGTATCCCAAGATTGGCTTGGCGATATCATCGCCGGAAACAATCACCAAACCAGCCCCGTCCGCCATCGTGAAGATGTGGTATGCAGGGGCGGCTGCTGATTGGGACTGAATGCGTGCCGCACCCTGTCTGATGTTATTACGCAACACCAATTTCTTTTGGAAAAGACCTTTTGATGCCAAAAACTTTTCAGCCACGATTGCCGCGTTGTCTGCAGTGACATTTTTTGCCTGGCACACAGAAAACAGGAACAATTCTACAAATAACACGCACAATACTATCTTTTTCATTTTTCCCATGGACGCACCTCTTCTGGTTAGTAGTTCTTTTTGGATCCCAAACAGCATGGTGTAAAGGATTGTTCTCAGCCTTGTATCACATTTACTTAAGCGGTGCAAGCAAAAAGTAAGCAATATCTCTTCTGATGTGGCAAATATAGCAAAAAAAAGGCAAAAACAATCTATTTTCCTCGTTTTTTTGGGCAATTGATAAAAAGTCCCCTTCTTACCAGATGTTGAGGTTGTCATTCCTTGTGCTGTTCTTCTCTTTCTTTTTTATTGGAATGATGCGTGGCAGCGGCATTTCGTGGAAGCAGATGTGCAGTCCAATGGCGCGTGTCATCAGCAAGTCGTCGTGCTTGCCCTCCACTGCTCCGTAGCTGCCATTGGGCCGCCTCACGTATGTGGCAAGTTCGTCGAGGCATCGTTCGTCGCGCTCCACATACAGTCGTTCTCTCACGGCCTCCACCAGCGTGGATATTATTTCTGGTTTTGTCTTCACGTTGGTGTGGAACCCATATTTGGCAGGTCTTCGCTGGCGAATGTCCTCCGCGCTCTGCCTGCGTGCATAGAGGTTGGGGTAGATGTCGCGTATCTCGTTGAGGATGTACGACGACTGGTCTCCGCCTTCCACCCATCTCTCGTCGTCGTGCGTCTCCAGGGTGTTGGATTCTATCACCAGCAGTGCATCGTTGTAGTAGTGAGCCACTTGCATGGCCTTCCATGCCAGCAGGTCCATGTCGATGTGTCCATACCATTGTGCGCATACCTCTGGTCGGTCGCCCTCCATCATCCAGTAGCGGTCGATGACGCATATCACCGACCAGTCAGACTTCGCGCTTCGTCCTCCGATGTCCACCACCACGAGATATCGGTCGCTCACGCTGCAGTCGTCGAATTTCTCCGGTTTTGCCCACAGCCACAGTTGGCCCCCTCCCTCCTCGGTGAAGTGCAGGTTGTCGATGGCAAGTCTGCCTTTTGCCTGTTGTCCTGCAATGTCGCCTTTCATCCTTGGAGGTCGGCAGTCGGCCCGTAGGGCCTCGATGCGGTAGGGGTCGAAGACGTGTGCCCCCGAGTTTTGGAAGGCTTCCACGTCGTCGCTGGGAAATTCCGCTGCCATGTTGCCGTGGTCGTTGTATTTCCTGCGTTCGCTCACATACCAGCAGATGGCTTCGAGCGTGGCACCCATCTCCCACAGCCTCCACAGATAGCGGCCGCACTCTTGTCGGTTGTTTGCCAGGGTCTCGTCGTGCCTGCCCATCCACAGTTTGGTGGCGAATTCCTCCATCCTGGCTGGCGGCAATGCATATTGCTCTATTTGCCACCAAGCCACGAACAGGGCTTCGAATTGCGATTCGCCGCGCTTGGCGGCATCGTATTCGCGTTGGAAGAAATTGCCGGTGCCGTTTGCTGTCGACTCATAGACTATCATCGTCATGGGTTTGTAAGGTGCCCCGGCACATGCAGAGCGTATGATGTCCTCAGGGGTTTTGTTGTCGGTCTTCTTCCAGAACGCCACCTCGGTGCAATGCACCAGTGCGGAGTCGCCGCCTCTTGCGGAGTTGGGCGTCTCTGCCGAGCCAATCTTTATTTTGCAGTTGCGCAGGGGGATGTACCTCATCAGACGTGTGTTGCGGTCGCCGGTTATCTTCGCTGTCTTTCCTTTCTTGTCTTGGGAGGGATGGTCTGGTGCGCTCTCTTCGCCGTCGAGGGGGAAGATGAAGTTGTGAGCCGTTGTCGGACAGCCGTCGGTGGCTTCATCCTCGTTGTCCTCTACGACATGTGCATTCTGCAACAGTGGGAGAGGGTAGCGTTCCATCACCTTGTCGAACATGCTGCTCACCTCTGCCGAGGCAGTTTTCACATGTCCCACGATGAGCGAGTTGAGTCCTTTCTTGTGCATCAGTTGCAGCC
>CAMJLI010000160.1 GCA_946406585.1 uncultured Prevotellaceae bacterium
AAAGAAGAAAACCATAACAACACATCAAATCATGAAGAAGCTTTACACTTGTATCCTTATGACCCTACTGCCAATGTTTGCATTGGCTTACAGCCTGAATCGCGTCAGCGTTCACGACCCCAGTGTCGTATGGGATCCTTCCTCCCAAACATACTACATATTCGGCTCGCATAGGGCTTCGGCAAAGTCGAAAGACCTGATGAGCTGGACCAAATTCACTGCCCAATGGCGTACAGAAACCAGCATAGCAGCCTCTAACGCCATGGCTTTCAAGACCCATGCAAAGAAGACCGTCGTCATCGACGGCAAGGAAGTGGCCTTTGGCAACTTCGACGCTTTCGCCTGGTCGGGAGCATACGGGAACTGGAACATCGACGGCAACATGTGGGCACCCGACGTGATATACAACAAGGTGATGAACAAATGGTGCATGTACTTGAGCATCAACGGCCCCACATGGAACTCGAGCATCATACTGCTCACAGCCGACAAGATAGATGGCCCATATATGTATGAGGGCCCGGTGGTGTTCTCCGGCTTCAACGTGACAAACACCGCAACCGTGAATTACAAAAACATGGACCTGGAGCTTGCCATCGGCCAACAGGCCAGTCTGCCTGCCCGCTACAACGTAGGCAACAAATGGGGCGACCGCTGGCCTAACTGCATAGACGCCTGCGTGTTCTACGACGAGGAGGGCAAGCTGTGGATGACGTATGGCTCCTGGAGCGGAGGCATCTGGATGCTTGAACTTGACGAGAACACCGGTCTGCGCGACTACAATGTGAAGTACACCCTCAGCGGTAGTGGCAACGGCATTACCTGCGACCCATATTTCGGCAAGAAGATTGCCGGCGGATATTATGTATCAGGAGAGGCTTCCTACGTGGAATACATCGGCGGCTACTACTACCTCTTCGTCACTTATGGCGGTCTGGCTGCCGGCGGCGTGGCATCAGACTACAACAATGGCGGTTACCAGATGCGTGTTTTCCGCTCTGAGAATCCCGACGGACCATACAAGGATGCCAACGGCACTGATGCAGTGTTTGCTTCTTACAGACTGAATTTTGGAGCCAAGGCCAATGACAACCGTGGCATGAACATTTTTGGAGCATACGGCAATTGGGGCATGCAAACCATTGGCAACTACTCGGAGCGCTCACAAGGGCACAACTCCATCATCGCTGCTGAAGACGGTCGCACATACCTGGTGTATCACACCCGATTCCAAAATCTTGGAGAAGCTCATGAGGTGCGCGTCCACCAAGTGTTCCAAAACGAGGATGGATGGCTTGTGGCTGCACCATTCGAATACACGGGCGAAACAGTGAAGAGCGCAGACATAGCAACCACACAACAGATTGCGACCAACAAGATAGAGGGATGCTACAAACTGCTGATTCACAAATACAAGTTGGACCACACCAAAAAAGAACTTGCACAGCCTATCGATGTGGAACTAAACGCCGACGGCTCCATCACCGGTGGTGCCACAGGGCGATGGGCCATCCAGGAGGGCACTTCTTATATAAACATCACCCTGTCGAACCTCGTATACAAGGGCGTGATGGTGGAGCAGACACTTGAAAAGACCAACAACAAGGTAGCAGCATTCACAGCCACGGCAAAAAGCGGCGTCTCCATCTGGGGCTACTACACAGGCCCGACTGCCGGCATAGCCAACGTGACTAACGACGCAAGACAGGACGGCCCCATCTACGACATGCAAGGTCGCCGTGTAAGCTCCACATCACAAAAAGGCATCTACATCCGCAACGGCAAGAAGTTCATCGTGCACTAAGGCATCCTGAAATTCATCATTTAAAGGTATTGTACCATAGGGGGAAAAGCACTACTTTTGCCTGGCGGTGAAAACAGCTTGAGATATGACAACATTGATAATAGGTTTGGTCATCCCCCTACTTGGCACAATGCTTGGTTCGGCATTCGTCTTTCTGATGAAAGGCGAAATGTCGATACGCGTACAGAAGTCGCTACTCGGCTTCGCCTCGGGTGTGATGGTGGCAGCATCAGTCTGGTCGCTATTGATACCGGCAATGGACATGGAAGCCGACACCGGCAAATGGGCTGCGATGCCTGCGGCGATAGGATTTCTGATGGGCATGGGGTTTCTGTTGGCACTCGACGACCTCACGCCACACCTTCACCTGGGCACCGACAAGCCGGAAGGTCCTCGCTCGCGTCTGTCACGAACGGCAATGTTGTCGCTTGCAGTCACCATCCACAACCTGCCTGAAGGAATGGCTGTGGGTGTGGTATTTGCAGGAGCCGACAGCGGCATTTCCAGCATCTCCTTGACAAGTGCCCTGGCGGTGTCTTTGGGAATTGCAATACAGAACATCCCTGAGGGCGCCATAATATCCATGCCCATGCGTGCCGAGGGCAACTCCCGCCTGCGTTCTTTCATCATCGGCTCTCTCAGTGGCGTGGTGGAGCCACTGGGCGCACTTGCCGTACTGCTGCTGGCATCTTTTCTCACACCCATACTACCCTACATGCTTGCCTTTGCAGCTGGCGCCATGCTATATGTCGTGGTGGAGGAACTCATTCCCGAGGCATCCAACGGGCAACATTCCAATCTCAGCACCATAGGCTTTGCCATAGGCTTCGTGGTGATGATGGTGCTCGACGTGGTGATGGGATGATTGCCAATCCCAACCTTTTTTGACCGATTCTGGACAAAACCCAGACTTTGTTGACCAAAAACGGCTATTTGCTGATTGTTTTTGCACATCTTGGGAACACATTGCTACCTTTGCATTGAAAATGTGAAATCCTACACGAAACCACCACACATGGAATAACACTACTCTGGCAATGAAAAAAAACAAGACGAAGGAAAATCTGGTTTATCTCCTGATATGGATTCTCCTGTTTCTCACTCCCATACTCAGCATGCTGGCCCGCATGGCCAGCAACAATTCCTTGTCATTCAGTTGGGAAGAGGTGCTGCGCTCATGGCAGGTGTTCATACCATTCCTCATCGTGTTTCTCATACACAACTACATGGTGGCCCCATTGCTGGTGTACAAGAAGAAGAACCTGCCATACGCCATCCTGACCATCATGATGTTGGCGGTTTTCCAAATATATTCGTGCAGCAACAAGCCGCCAGAGCCAAGATTCAAGCACAGAGGCCCCGACGGCAAGCCTGCATGGATGGACAACCACCCTGAGAAACCTTTTGCAGAGGGCATGCCTCCCATGGGCTTTCCCGATAGCGTGAAAATGCAGAATGGCAAGGACGGACCAAGGCATGACGGCAAGTTCCACCACCGCCATCATGGAATGAGACCCGACGGGGCTTTCGAAAAGCCTCCAATGATCATAAGGCAACACGACATCATAGCTCTCATAATAATGGTGCTGATGCTTGGCATGAACCTCGGCATAAAACTATTCTTCAAGTCGTGGAAAGACAACAAGGCCATGGAGGAACTGGAAAGGAAGAACCTGGAACATCAACTTGAAAACTTGAAGCACCAGATAAACCCTCACTTCTTCATGAACACGCTCAACAACATTCACGCGCTGATAAGCATCGACCCTGAAGAGGCAAAGCACAGCATCGTGGAACTATCGAGAATGATGCGTTATGTGCTCTATGAAGGCGACAAGGGACACGTGATGCTTCACCAGGAAATAGAGTTTCTGAAACACTATGTGACACTGATGAAACTACGCTACACCGACAAGGTGAAAATAAGCATCGACATTGCAGAACCCGTCACAAACAAGATGGTTCCGCCCATGCTTCTCATCACCTTCGTGGAAAATGCTTTCAAGCATGGTGTGAGCTATCGCAAGGAGTCATTCATCGAAATACACCTCTCCACCACCGACGACCGCATGTCGTTCACCTGCCGCAACAGCAAGATGGCAGTGGAAGCCAACGGCAAATCTGCCATGGAAACCGGCAACAAAGGTGGTGTGGGTCTGGCAAACGCCCGGCAGCGTCTCGACCTCATTTACGGTGATGACTACAAGTTGGATATCAAAAACGAGACCGAAAGCTATGAAGTGCTGCTCGACATCCCGTTTCTTGCCATCGACAGCAAGAAGGATGTCACGGCAAGCTAATGATTAGAAAACAAAGAAAACAAAAACAAGAAAGGATATAATGATAAGATGTTTGGCAATAGACGATGAGCCACTGGCACTTAGACAGTTGGCCTCATACATAGAGAAAATACCGTTTCTCGAACTTGTAGAATCATGCGAGAGCGCCCTTGATGCGCACACTGTCATGGAGAAGGAACCGATAGACGCCATCTTCATCGACATCAACATGCCCGACCTCAACGGCATGGACTTTGTGAAGTCGCTGACATCCCCTCCCATGGTGGTGTTCACCACAGCCTACTCGGAGTATGCCATCGACGGTTTCAAGGTGGATGCAGTGGACTATCTGCTGAAGCCTTTCGGAATGGATGACATGCTTAGGGCTGCCAACAAGTTGAAAGCCCACTACGAATTGGTCAACGGCAACAAGACGACTGTCCAGACAACCACCGCCATGGACGACGACACACTATTCTTCAAGACAGAACACAGGGTGGTTCGCGTGGACATCAACAAGATACGCTACATAGAGGGCATGAGCGAGTACCTGCGCATACATCTCGACGACTCGCCACGGCCGTTGATAGTGCTGCTGAGCATGAAAAAAATAGAAGAGCGGCTGCCACGCAACACATTCATGCGCATACACCGCTCCTATATCATCAATCTGAAGAAAATACAAGAAGTGAACAAGAGCCGAGTGATTCTCGATGCCGACACCTATCTCCCCATAGGCGACCTTTATCGCGAGGCATTCAACGAATATCTCAACAGCAAGTTCTTGGGCAAATAACCCTACTTGTCAGAATTTCACCTTATATGACAAACCAATGGAATGACGATTCGGCTCATTTTCCGAATCGTTTTTCACATGTTGGTA
>CAMJLI010000161.1 GCA_946406585.1 uncultured Prevotellaceae bacterium
TTGGGCACCATGAGCGACACCATCCTTGCGCCATAGTTGGTGATGCATGCTTCCATCCCGCTGTTTCTCAGGACATAAAGAGCCGTGGCCTTGCCCTCCACTTTTGAGACGAACCTCTTCGGGTCGAGCCCCGACAATGTGGTTTCCCTTTGTTTCAGGCTGTTTATCATCGCCACCATGTTGTAGATGTAAGTACGTGTAGAGATGCCTTTCACATTTTTATCTTCATATGTAGAAGTGTCATACTCATCTCCCACCATTGTCTGTGCGTAAGCATTCTCCTCGCTTTCCGCGCTCATTGTCTGAGGAACAGGCTTGAAAGGATTCGACATCTGTCTTAGCGTGGAAGTCCAATACCCCTCGGCATTCAGACTGGAAGCTATTTCATCGGCATCAAGCACAGGCAAGCGTGCACCGGCACGGCTGTTGAGATCATAATAATACTCCTTGGGACCCTCCTTGGCGGCAGCAATGAGGGGCGAGTTCCTGACCAAGTCGGCCTGGTACAATCTCTTGCATTGCTGCAAGGCATCCCTCAGCCGGGTGGGGTTGACAGTGAAGAACGAACTATAATGAGCTATTGTACCCTCCGGGTTCTCGTCGGTGAAATAATCACCATTAGCCACATTGCTTCCTTTACGATGAACATACATTGGTCGTCCGTTATCGGGATTGATGAATCGCGGCACAAGAATTTCGCCCTCCTGCAGAGGCGCCCTTCTCACCTTTGTCACCAATTCTTGAGGCAATTTCAGGCTTTCGAGGAAATCAATTGCATCCTTGATGCCATCAAGGTATTTGCTGTCTCCAGTAAGCTTGTAGAACTCCATCATCTTGAGAACCATGTTCACCGTGGTGCCAGTGTTCACCGACCTTGGCTCATACGACCGTGCATGTGCAGGTTTCAGGTCATCGGGAGTGTATTGGTCTGCCCATCCCGCCAATGGCTTGGGTTGCTGCAGGCCGCGCAGGAGGTTCATCGCCTTCAGGATAGGTTGTTTTAGATTTTCCATTCCGAGCGAAGTGTAGCACTGCATCAGGAAGTCGATGTTGTCCACCATCACATTGTCGTTGAGTGTTACAAAGGAGGAATAGTCGGCTTTTCCCTTGAAAGGATGGTCGTACATAAGAGGGAACCGTTGTGGCCATCCGCCGTTTGCATATTGGCTTTGTAGCACAAAGTCAATAGCCTTTTTCAGAGAAGGCAGGAAAGCATCATCATGTTTTTCAAGATACATTCTCAGGATGAATTCCGCACAATGTTTCGTTACTCCGTCGTCGAAGGTGGCATTGCCATAGTAATGCTGGAATTCCTCCAGCCTCCAGGCATGCCTTCCCACTGTTTCATACCATTGCGTCAGCGAGTCTTCAGGTTCAAGGTCGAACATGTAGTTCCATCCCCCACAAGGCAGTTGCCCCTGCATGATGCACCGTGCCACACACGCAGCATTATCGTAGTAGAACTCGTCTCCAGTGGCATGATAAGCATCGAGGAGCACTTCCCCCACGTCCGGTGTTGATGGCGGCTGCAGCCACACCATTGTGCGCCTTGCCTCCAATTCCCCCCATTGTCTGGAATAGTCGGGCAAGTAACTCCACACGAAGCCACCATTATAAGAAGCCACATCCATCATGTAGGCAGTAGCCTTGTGCATGGCCTGCTTCACTTCGATGTCACCTCCCCGTGCAAGGATTGTGAAAATAGTGAAAAAGAAGGTAAGTATCAAGTGTCTCATGATCCACTGTATTAGAAGTTTCTATTTGATAATTAACACTTTTCGACAATTATCGGGTGCTAAATTAGTGAAAAATATCGAATCAGCAAAATTTTTCAAGTATTTTGCCTTTCAAGTTCAAGCTTCCTTTCCCTTCATTTCAAATTTGCCTCAGCAACAAGATGAAAACATGGAGCCTGACGTTATAGGAAATCCTGCCTCATAGGGCTGAAGGTGTCGATGAGGATGCCAGCCTCCAAGCATTCGCAACCATGTTCCAAGTCTGGCTCCACATAATAGCCGTCGCCAGCTTCAAGAATCTTCTCTTCACCACCAATATTGAGTTTGAACTTGCCAGAAGCCACGTATGTGGCCTGGCTGTGGTAATGAGTGTGAGGCGTGCCAACAGCACCTTTTTCAAACTTCACCTTCACCATCATCAATTGTCCATCGTAAGCCATGATTTGGCGTTGTATGCCAGGGGCAGGGTTCTGCCATTCCAGTTGTTTCTCCATCTGGTAGGTTTCGCTTCTTGTCTTCATGTTTTCAAAATATTGTTAGCCAAGCAGTTGTTTCTCGGTCTATTATAAAATATGTTTCTATATAATGGTGTCAATCATTTCCAAATTGTCCTGAAATGGAGTCCAAAGCATTTGGGTCCAACTCAAGCAATTGCTTCATGTCCTCCTCAGCCCCAGCCTTGTCGCCCATGGCGAGTCTCAGAGCACCACGTTCCTTGAAAGCCACAATGGAGAAGGGGTTATGCTCCACCATCTTGTCGTATATGGCAAGAGCCTCAGCCTGTTGTCCTTTTGCCACCAACACATTGGCTTTCAGCTTCATCACATCCTCCACTCCTTCTGCCAGTCCATAGAGGAAGTCGGCATCCTCAGCAGCACCTTCCACATCCCCCATTCCCAGCAACAGCCGGCCACGCTCCAGGTATGCATCAGCAAATTGCGGGTTGAGCATTATGCACTTTGTGAACATCGCCACGGCATTCACCAAGTCGCCTTGTCCCCGGGATGCCCTGGCATACAAGAACATCACCTCTGCATTGTCTTTGTCAATCAGCATTGCCTTTTCGCACATTGCCGCCATGGCATTGTAATCCTCCATCATGTAGTTCACCCGTATCATCATCAAGATGATATTGATGTTGTCGGGTTGCGCCTCGGCAAGAATGTTGAGTTTTTCCAGAGCCTCACCCAGTTGGTCGTTGCGTATGAGAGCTTGTGACAAGTAGTCAAGTGTTTCCAAGTCGTCTCTCAATTCGAGAGCTTTTTTGAAACATTTCACAGCCATGTCAGCCTTTCCCATCCTCAAAGCCTTCACGCCATCTGTCTTCAGCACGTCGAAGTCGCGTGCCTCTTCTCTCTTTCTTTTTTCCTCTGGAGACTCTTCCTTGCCCCCAAAAAATGATTTCAGAAATCCCATGTCTTATCAGTTATTATTGCAAGCATGACAATTACACCTTATTTATATAATATAAGAGATTTGTCTCACGCCCTGTTTCCTATGTTTTTGCAAAGTTACGAAAAATCGAGAGCAGAACGAAAAAAACGTGTTTTTTTCTTATGCCGAGATGGAGTAACTTCGCCAATTTATTGGCAAAGCGAGAAAAATCGAGAGCAGAACGAAAAAAACGTGTTTTTTTCTTATGCCGAGATGGAGTAAGTTTGCAAAAGAGCGAACAAAAAGGCAACAAAAGCCAAAAAAACATCAAAATGTTTTTGCAGTTAACAAAAAAGATGTAAATTTGCAAGCGAAAGTGACAGAGAAACTACAAAATGAAAGTTCTGAACGCATACTTTTACTACTATTTTTACTTTGCATGCCAATGTGAAGCGGGAAGTTGCGTTTAGTACGCCGACAATAGAAAGCAATCCAAAAACCCATATCATCCCGCTTCAGACAGAGGCGGGATTCTTTTTTAATAAAGATGAAGAGAATAGCCATACAAGGGCGCATCGGTTCGTTCCACGACATAGCCGCCCACCTGTATTTCGAGGGAGAGCAAGTGCAGCTGGTATGCTGCTCCACATTCGAGGAGGTATACGACAACATACGCCGCGACCCCACCATCATTGGTCTGACAGCCATTGAAAACACCATCGCGGGAAGCCTGTTGCACAACTATGAGTTGCTACGCGATTCGGGCACCACGGTAGTGGGCGAGCACAAGCTCCACATCCGCCACTGCATCTGCTGCCTTCCAGAAGACGACTGGGACAGCATCGACGAGGTGCATTCCCACCCCGTGGCCTTGATGCAATGCCGCCACTATCTCGCCAAGCACCCCGAGCTGAAGGCAGTGGAGACAGAAGACACCGCCGGAGCGGCGGAAGAGATAATGGCAAAACACCTGCGAGGAAAAGCCGCCATTTGCCATGCCACGGCAGCCAAGCAGCACGGCATGAAAGTGCTGGAAGACTCAATAGAAGACAACAAGCACAACTTCACGAGGTTTCTCGTCGTGTGCGACCCCAGAAAGGCCGACTTCCTGAGGCCACTTGAGAAGTCGAACAAGGCAAGCATAGTATTCTCGCTGCCACACGAAGAAGGTTCGCTATCGAAAGTGCTAACCATCCTCTCGTTCTACAACATCAACATGACAAAGATACAGTCGCTGCCAATAATAGGACACGAATGGGAATACCTATTCTACGTAGACGTAACCTACAGCAACCTCACAAGATACAGGCAAAGCATAGACGCCATAATACCACTCACATCAGAACTCAAAATATTAGGAGAATACGAAAATGGACGACAGACTAACTGACATACGCCCAGCTGAACGTCTCAGCCTGGTGCAAGAATACTACTTCAGCCGCAAGCTCAAGGAGGTGGCACGCCTGAATGCCGAAGGACAGGACATCATCAGCCTGGCCATTGGCAGTCCCGACATGCCCCCGTCACCCTCCACCATAGAACGCCTCTGCGATGTGGCACGCCAAGCCGACGCCCATGGCTACCAACCCACCATGGGCACTCCCGAACTGAGGGAGGCGATGTCTCGATTCTACAAGAGATGGTATGGCGTCATCCTTGACCCAGGCAAAGAGGTGCTGCCGCTGATAGGAAGCAAGGAAGGCATATTGCACGTGACATTGGCTTTCGTCAACCCTGGCGACGGAGTGCTGGTGCCCAACCCCGGATATCCCACATACACATCACTAAGCCGCCTGCTTGGCGCACGCATCATAAACTACAACCTGCG
>CAMJLI010000162.1 GCA_946406585.1 uncultured Prevotellaceae bacterium
ATAGCCGTTTCACTTCACGAACTTGCAAGCCACTTTCACCTGCTGGTCGTCGGTGGCTCGTGCGATGTAGAAGCCAGGAGCAAGATGAGAAACATCCACTTGTCCCTTGCCATGGTTGATTTGCACCATCTGCTGGTCAATCATGCGACCATCATTGGTATAGATGTCAACCTTTGCCCACTTGGCATCTTCGCTCTTGACGGTGACGTAAGGCTCTGCATAGTAGATGCGTGTGCCGTTGGCCGATGCTATGAAAGCATTGTCCACGTTTTCGAGGTCGGTCTGCTCCACCTTGGTAACGTAACTGGAGTAAACATTGGTCTTGCCAATGGTTGGCACGTTCATCAGATATACGTTGGCAGTGCCATCGGGGAAGCGCCCCATGGTAGAGTTGCCATCATGCAATCCATAGCGCAGCATGTCTTTCCAGCTCTTGTCAGCAGCAGTGAGAGTCACCACGCCTTCATCGCCAGCCAGTTTGAACGATGAATGTAGGGCTTGACTGGTGGTTTCCTGCTTGTCGCACCAGATGATGAGATGGCCATGGGCAGGAATCACCGTGTTGACGTTGGTGCCGTTCTTTGAAATCTGATACCTTGTGGGATTCTCAGACTGGTCAGAGAGATACATCCCCTCTATGTCGACATCCTCGTTTGTGGTGTTGTAGAGTTCCACCCAGTCAGCCTTTTTGCCATAATCGTTGATGAAAGCATCGTTGGAAGCGCTCACCTCGTTGATCACAACGGGATTCAGGCCAAGTTCAGCCTTTTCAGCCTCTGTAAGTTCACGATAAGAAGCAGTGAGAGACACATTGCCCTCCGGCAAAGGAATGCGCTCGTCAGTGGAATAGAAATTCGTTGCCATCGAAGTGGTGGTCATGGTTAGCGAAGCATCCCAATAGAGGTCGGTTGAGTTGCCACTATTGTTGTGCAATTCCACAGCTATCACGTTGTCACCCGAATGGAAGAGGCTTGAAGAGAGCGACATCACCCCCCTGTCAGGGTTGTTTGGAGCATATGACGATGCAAAGGTGTTGAAATTCACCTTTCCCGACGGCATGTTGTACCTGCCAGCCTCCGTACCATTCACATAGACCACGATACCGTCATCCACCGTGTAGTTGAGGTTGATGACATCACTTCTTGTGGGCGCCTTTTCCAGATTGATGCTTGTGCGGAAATAAGCAGTAGGTCGCTTGTTGTTGCTGTCGGTGCCATAGTTGAGCCTCGTCACAATGTCATCTTTGCCATATCCAAGCGGCGCATTGCCCGATTTCCATTCGCCTTCGTCATATCCGGGAGAAGTCCAGTTTGCTCCATCGAGCGAACCTTGGTCATAATACTTCCATCTGGACCTTTCTGCAAAGAGGTTGACATCCTCACCATTGCCATTGAGCCATCCTTGGAAAGCATATCCTGCAGGAGCCTCGGCAATCAGGGTGACTGGTGGGAAGAGGAGTCCATCGAACCTGCCTGTTGGCACCCGTTGTCCGTTGATGAGCAGGTTGGCATTCTCCACATCACTGTTGAGAGTTACCCTTTGCGGCTCCACGTTGCTCAGTTGCATTGGCCAGTAATTCCTCAAGGCGTTGATGGAAGAGTTCAGCCTTCTGCTCAAGTTGTTTCTCAAGTCATTTGCAGAATTGTCGATATTGATGCCCTCAAGCCTCATGGCAGGCCTCACCCTATCTGCCAACATTTCTATGATTTCACTGGCACGCTTAGCCTCATAGACACTACCGCCCATCATGCAGTAGGCATCGATGAACTTGCGGCGGAATTCCTCATTGGCGAGCAAGTTGCGGAAGAGTGTGACAAACTCTATCTGTCCTGAGATTCTTCCAAGCGATGTGGGGTATAGTTGGTCGAACGTGTACCATTCCTTGTTCATAAATCCTCCGAAGGGGTCATTGCCGTTGAAACTGCCATCGAGGTCAAAGAGCACGAACCTGAACTTGCCGTTGTCGACATGGCGGAAGCCCTTCACGTTGTTCTGTGGCCAGTCCCAGTTGCAGAGATAGAATTCAGCAGCCATATAATAAATGTAGGCATCGATGTCTAGCATTTTGCAAATCTCGGCGTACACGTTGTTGTCGGCAGCATTCTGCGACAATTCCACAGCCAATTCATGGAAGGCATCCGGCGTGCCACATTTCTGCACGTATCCAGAGTCTGGCGACATTTCAAACTGGTCTATCTCTTCTTCGTCCCAACCATAGTTGGCATAAACATAATGCTTGTTGTTTGGCTCCCTCACATTCAGCACGCCGATGTACTGGCCGTTAATGAATTCATGCGCCGGTTCGTAACTCTGGACATCCATGTCAACCCCCGACGACTGCATGAGGTATTGCAGTACAGGGTCCTTGAACCTGTAGGTATTGTCGTTGCCGCCATTTCTCACTTGCAGGGTCCGGTTGCGGATGAAAGGCTTGTCCTCAAAGAATGGGTATGGCAAGTTCTTGTTGCCCCCCAGTTCCTTGCTGCCTTTCAGCTTGAATGCGTGAGGGTTCCAGGCACGGCTCCATCCACCACACATTTCCAGGTTGACATCCTGGTTGAGCACCATCTCTCCGTCAGCATTCAGGTATGAGAAGTTGACAGGACGTTCCCAGTCCATGTTCCAGTTGCATTTCGACGACTGTCCATTTCCCGGACGTCCATTCACGCCCCTTACATACACGCCGATGGAGTCGTCATAGAGGAATCTCGGGTCGCTCACCACCGACACCACCGGCAGGCTGTAGTCTTGCGATGCATAGATATACGAGCGTGTGGTCACCCTTGACGGCAACATGTCATCAGCGAAGAGGCGGAACCTGTAGCATTGAGTTTCGGAAACGCTGAACTGCCCTGTTTGGCTTGTGCTGCCGTTGGTCATGGTAGGCAGGGTGCCGTCGGTGGTGTATCTCAAAGTTGTTCCGGCAGGAATGGTGACGTTGACACTAAGCGGAGTCACGAATAGCTGCGAGTTTTGGTCCACCACGGGTTCCGCCAGTTGTCCCTGAGCGAAGACCGACTTGTTGTTCGAGGCCCCTGGGGTTGGTTTTGCTGTCATTCCCCAACTATCCCCTGCATCCGATGTCCTGGCATAGCTCACTCTTTCGATGCTTTCAGGATAAGTTGCGCTGGCAATGACGTTCTTGCCATCATTGCTAATGAACAAAGAGCCACCGTCGGTATCCAGTTTGAAAGGTGCATTGGTATTCTTCAGGCTATTGCTATCAAGCCAAATCAAGGCATACCCTTTAGGCTTCAGCACTCCCATGCCGTTAGGCATTTTCCATTTGGTGAGATTGGATTGGTCGTCGCTCAAATAAAGTCCGTCGAGTTTTATCGTGGAATTGGTTGTATTGTAAAGTTCCACCCACCCGTCAAAATTGAACGCCGGGCTGATGAATTCGTCAATGTTGGAAGCCATGATTTCATTTATCACTATGGCATCCTCCACACCACCACCTTCAGTGACGGTCAGTCTCACAGAAGCAGTGAGGTTTGAGCCATCCATTGTGGTGGCGCTGATTTCCGTAGTGCCGGCCTTCAGTCCTTTCACCAGGCCATTTGCATTTACAGAAGCCACTTCGGGCTGGCTCGACGTCCATGTCACGTCTTTTACAAGAGCGTTTTCTGGTGTCACAGTAGCTGTGCATTGTGCTGTCTCGCTGACAATGATGGTGGGTTTGTCGATAGTGACATCAATACCCGTGGCATACACCACATCGCCACAATATTCCAACTTGAAGTTGTCGAAGATGCACCAGTTGGAAGACATGCTTGGGGAACCACCAACACCAACATCAAAATCGCCATGCTTTTCGGGGTCGTAGTCAAACATTACCACATTGTTGTACATTCCCCTGGAGAAAGCCTCTGCAGCCGACGACATTCCATTAGGGTAGAAATGCTCCCAGTCCGGCCACCAGCAGTTGTCCACATATTCATTGAAACATTCATCATAAATGCTCTTGATTGGGAAAGAATGATAGACAAGTTGAACCCATGCCTCACGCATTTCTGTTCCCTCTTGATGGCTTTGATAAGCCTGGTCGTTGTCGGTGGAACGGTAAAAGGCCTGCACCGACAGTTTGTACTTGCCCTTAGGCATGTTTTCGAGAGTCTGCTGCATGAAGAAATAACCATTCCAGAATTCAAAGCAACCAAAATTGGCTGTTTGCGATGAAGCATTCGAAGCAATATTCCAGCCATCAGTTTGATTGTTGTCGAATCTTGGATTTTTCATGTAAACATCAGTGATGTCCATCCAGTTGAAGTTATCCTTCACGACCTTGATGGTCTTGGAGTCGGAAATGTTGGAACCATCAGTTGTATAAGCAGTGATGGTAGCCTCCCCACTATCCATTCCATAGATAGTGGCAAATGCTCCATTATCTTCCACGTAAGCGACTTTTGGATTGCTTGAAGTCCATATTACCTTGCGCGACATGACATTTTCCGGTAATATGTCAGCCTCAGCAATAGAAGATTCACCCACCAAGATTTCTGGTTGATTAATTACAACTTCTATTGACTTTGCTTGTGTGACATCTCCATCATATTCGAGTTTGAAATTGTCGAAGATGCACCAGTTGGACCATTCATAATCATCACATTTGATGCCCAATTGACAATAGTCTTCACCATCCCAATCGAACTCCATCACATTGACGTAAGCGCCATCGGAGAAAGCTCTTGCCGCAGTCTCCATGTTGTTTGGGTAGTAATGTTGGTTGTCTGGTGTCCATGTACCAGGCATGGGTCTGTTGAAAGAATAGTCGAAGACGCTTTTCAAGGGAATCTGATGATCACCAGCATAGAGGAAAGCTGTTATCTCCTCCTCTCCATTTTGCCATCGCGGATAAACCACGTCAAAATCAGCCACCCTGTAAAAGCCTTGCACCGACAGTCGATACCTGCCCTTTGGCATTGTA
>CAMJLI010000163.1 GCA_946406585.1 uncultured Prevotellaceae bacterium
CTGCAAATCAGGGGATACGAATTGGAACGACTGGGTATCGTAGGAGAGTAAGTCGAAATCCCACATAGCACTACCACAAAAAGAGAGCGCATCAAACAGATACGCTCTCTTTTTGTCTTCATAAGTTGAGAAAGGAATGGTTTCTCATTTGCTGCAGATGCAGCGGCTCATTGCTGTGTGACGCGTACGTTGCTGACGGTCACGGAACCACCATAGTTGTTTATGCTCCAGCAGTTCTTCTGAATGCCGTAAATGCGTTGGGTATAGGCACAGACATCGTTGATGTACATCACAAGGACGGAATTGTCGGTATAGATGTCGATGTGATACTTGTTGTCAGCCGGACGTTGGAAATTATAGCCATCGATTCCCTCGATGAAGCCCTTGCCGGCAGTACCTTCCTCTTCGAAATTCACCTTGCGGGTGTTTTCGTTTTCTGGATTCACCACCATTGTGTAGTATTTGTCCGAGTCAGTGCCACGAACGAATGAGATGCCGAATTTGTCCCAATTGTTTGATGTGTTGACATCAAAAGAGAGGTGATTGGCTGTGCCGAGACGAGAGAAGAGCACATAGGCATCGTCGCCTGTGAGTGTGACGGCACTTGTCATGCTGCCGTTTGCTGAGCTGCTGCCGTTGCTTGCCATGATTGTGACGGTCTGCTCCTTGTTGTATTTGGCAGCCATTGCAGGCACTTCACCGAGAGAGAGAGTGCCATCAGCATGCTGTATGATTTTGTGGCAAACCAAAGCTCCCGACCAGGCAGGTTCGCTATCAGCCCCCACGTTGATGTTACGGTCATGTATGGTGGTGCCCACACGATAGGGACACCAGCCCCAGATGTAGCGTTCCTGTCCATTGGATGCTGTCTTGGCAGCATAGAAGGCACGACTGTCGAGCACGCCCTCATGTCCATCTTTTGGCCAATTGGCACCCGGGTCACCAAAGCAAGCCTTCAATCCCTCGAACGAGGTTGCCATCATGTATTTCACCTTGCGGCTCCATGCGGCACGGTATCCCTCGCTGTAAACCATGTACCAATAGTTGCCCATCTTGAAGATGTCCGGGCACTCGCACATGCGGTCCCAAACCATGTTGAACGAGCCAGCATGCTCCCAATTCTTGAGGTCGGATGATTTGAAATCGGCGAACCTGAGTTTTGAGGAGATGACCATGTGCCAAAGTCCGTCGTCAGCCTTGAACACCTGTGGGTCGCGGAAGTCAGAGGCAGCATAGCCGTAGTCCACGCCCTTCAGTTCCCAGTTGTTGTCCTTGGTCCACGTCTTGAAGTCGGGCGAGGTGGCACGCATCACAACCTCGCGGTTGGGCAGCAGCACATTGTAGCCAGTGTAATAAATGTAGTAGAGTCCCTCCTGCTCGTTGTAGACGGCGCATCCCGTACCGAGCGAGGCATCCTGCTGTGCTGTGGATGTGCCTGTGGGGATGATTTCCCCCAGAGACTCGTATGTGGCGCCATCTTTGGTCGAGATGCCCCAGAAAGGATGGTAGCAGGCACCGTTGTTGTCATACTCCTGCAAGTAAAGCACCTTGAAGTTGCCGGCTTTTGTGTCGTAGAAAGGCATGGGGTCGCCGCAACGGCCGATGGCAGGCGTGTAGTAGGTCTGGAATCCAGCATCGTCTGTAGATGCGAAGAAGGTGGTGGTGTTTGCCCAGTCGAGAGGGTTGTCGCCGTAGGTGTCATCGTCGCAGCTGGTTGTTGCGCCAAATGCGCAACAAATCAAGCCAGCATATAGTATATTCATCATCTTTTTCATAAGGCATTATCGGGTTAAATAATTGAATGCGTTTTGAGTCATAATAGAGATATTCTTGTGGAAGTTCTCCACGTATCCAGCCTCGAAGGTATATGAGTACCAGTCGTAGCAGCCAGAACCAATGCAAATGATTCCACCACGACCGTCACGGGGCAGATATTCCCAAGCCACGACAGCACCGTCGCCGCCCACGCCGAGGATGCGTCCGCCTGTGCGTGCCTCCCATGCGGCATGGTTGTCATAGCCTCCCCAGTCGGTACCGATGTGGTATTGCGCCGTGGAGTTGGTGATGTGGTAACCGGCATCCGTGCAATACACTTCCTGTGGATTGTCGCCTGCTATGAGGTTCGCCCACAGCGGGTGGTCGTTCTGTCCATCAAAGATGCGGAAGCTCCAAGGTCCACCGCACAATTCGGCGGCATCCTCGTTCTGTCCCCAGCAGTTGTTGGGTGTTGTCCACTCGTCGTCACCCGTCACGCCGATGAACGAAGGCAGGTTGGTGGCATAGCGTGTGAGAAGGAACGAACCTCCATTCTCGTAGAACTGGCGCAACTCGTTCTTCGTGTCGAGGGCGTCGGTAGCCTTGGCAGCAAACACGTCATGACCATCCACGCCGCCATCCACGTGCCAGTGCCACCAGATGACCTTGCAGTCGGAGAGGTCGAGCGTGCCTGAGCGCAGGTCGCTAAACGAGGCATAGAGCGAGCCGCCCACGTTGCCCAGCATCCATTGGCAAGCCTCCTTGGCCTCTGGGTCGAGGTCGTTCATGGTTGGAGCCGACCCTATGAAGATGGCCTTGGGTTTGTCGATGGCTATCACGGTGACGGTATATACAGACTCAGCCGAGTTGTTCTTCACGGTGTATTTTACAGGCTTGGAAAAATCCTGTGCCACTCCAGAGGCAGGTGTGATGGTGGCGTCCTTGCTATAAGTGATGGTTGGCACAAGGTCGCTGACGCCGATGGAAGCAGGCACGTATACCGTGATGGTCTTGGCTTCTTGGTCAATGGCACCGGTATAGATGTCGTTGATTACGAACTGCAGGATGCGGGCCTCGTCGTGGCGCACGCTGACGGTCCAGTCGAGATAGGTGTCGCCGTTGGTGACATGGAGCACTCGTGCGGCATTCATGTTGAGCGTCTCTCCTTGGCGGACATTGCATGCGGCCCCTTCAGAGATGCTGAGTGCGGTGACAGTCATGGCCTTGGTGTCGTAGACTTCCGGCAGGCGGACTTCTATGGAACGCGATTCGAGATTTACGGTTCCTTTGTATTGGTCGAGTGCGAAGGCTTCGACAAGGCAGTCACCGTCCAGACGTAGGTCGCTGACATTGTCGTCGCTGCATGCGGTGAAGGCTACGCTGATAGCGCAACTGATGAGGCAACCGCAGAGGATATTCAATATCTTTGTTTTCATGTCGTTGTAACTATTTGTTGTTAAGTAGGCAATCAAATTTATCTATAACTATATTGTAGCAGGTTCTTTGTAGTTTTTACCAGTTACCTATGTTCTGAGTGTATTTGCCGTTGGATGCCGAAAGCTGCTCGAAAGGAATGGGCAGGTATTCATCCTTGTTGGCAGTGAAATGAGCTGCGGAATAGATGGCGCAGTGAGCTATCTCTTCTGAGTAATATTTGTTGAGCACCTTGGCAGCATCGCCCCAGCGCACGAGGTCGAAGAAGCGCTCGCACTCCATGCCCATCTCCAGTCGGCGTTCCATCTTCACTATGCGGATGGCATCTTCCTTGGAGTAGTTGCCGCGGTAGTTGGTGCAGTAGAGCTTCACGCCATAGAGGCTTGGGTAGTTGCCTATCATCTGAGTGCTTTGTGCTGCACGCGTGCGTATTTGGTTCACCAGACTGATGGCTTGGTCCGTTTGTCCAAGTTGGGCGTATGCCTCTGCACGCATCAGCAACACGTCAGCATAGCGGAAGACGATGCGGTTCATGGACGAAGCCCAGTAACTACCCTTGATGAGATATTGGTCGATGAGTGCGGGGTCAACGTTCTGCTTCAGCGACACGTTGTAGCCATAGAGACCGTTGGAACGGCTCCATATGCTGGTCTCCTCCATCATGTAGTTCTTGTTGAACATGTAAGGCAGTCCCGGTATTCCCACGGTGAGGAACAGTCTCGGGTCGGCATTGTCGGCTGCCAGGTTGTAGTCCTTTTCGTTGAAGGTGTCGAGGAGTGGCAGACCGTCGTCGCCGGTGCGGTATGCGTTGACGAGGTTTTGCGATGGTTTGTAGAAGTCGCAACCGCCATCGGTGGCACCAGGGATGTTTGGCGGGATGAGGCCGTAGCTCCAATTCAGGTTGCCGTATGTGGAACCGTCGTTGCGTGAGTATTGTATGGCCCAGATGCTCTCGCGTCCATTCTCGTATTGCTCCTCAGGACGGAAATTGTTGTGAAAGTCATCCTCCAGTCCGTAGTTGGAGTAGAGAGAGGGGTTTGTGAACTCGATGACTTTCTCCAGGTCTTGTTGGTTGATGCTGGTCACCTGGTTGGAGTTGGCATCATCCTGACGATATGCCTTGTAGAGATAAACCTTGGCGAGGAATGCTGCTGCGCTCGCCTTTGTGGGTCGTCCCTTGTCGGCTTGTTTTTCGGGCAGAGTGTTGTATGCTTCCATGAGGTCGTCGACAATCAGTTGCCATCCCGCATCGTTTGAGTAGGTGGTGTTTGAAAGGGCGTTGTACTCATCGTAGGTGAGGTTCTCGTTCACCACGAATGGTATGTTCTTGTACAATCTTTTCAAGAGGAAATGTCCGTATGCGCGTAGGAATTTCATCTCAGCCAATCGTTGTTGCTTCATGTCATAGTCGCTCTCATTGAGCAGTGCGATGGCCGTGTTCACGCGTGACAGGCTATTGTACAGGCGCACCCACATGTCGTTGATGTTCCAGTTGGTGGTCAGCACACCCTGTTGCACTTCCAATTGATGGAATACATCGCCGTCGCTGGTACCGCTGCCACCTTTGTAGGCATCGTCGGATCGCACGTCGAAGTTCCACATTGAGAAGGAAGAGTTGATGTCTTCGGCAGTGGTGAAGATGGCATATGCCGAAACCACCATCGCCTCGGCGTTCTTTGGTGTTTTCACTTGCTCGTCGCTGAGGGTGCCCTGCGGCACATGCTCGTCGAGGAAGT
>CAMJLI010000164.1 GCA_946406585.1 uncultured Prevotellaceae bacterium
TGGCCATAGTGAGCGAAAGTCTTGTGCTCCAAAAAGGCGAGAAATTCATAGCCCTCGTATACCCCGACAGAGAAGAGGCGCAGAACATGGGCTTCACCGAGGAAGACATAGCCAATGTGATGGAGCAAAACCGCCAAGAACTAAACAACCAACTCCCAGTCTATAGCAAGATATCCTCCATAGTCATTCAAAAGGAGGAATTTGCCAAGACTCCCAAAAAGAGCATAAAACGATACCTATACCAAGACGTCTGAAAAAAGAAAACGTTATGGAATCAATACAGAATTTCAACACTCTAATAGAGAAAAGCATCAAAGAAAATTGGAATGCCGATGCACTGACAGACTACAAAGGCATCACATTGCAATATCACGATGTGGCCCGCAA
Source organism: uncultured Prevotellaceae bacterium (assembly GCA_946406585.1). The sequence goes on from CAMJLI010000164.1 coordinate 388, forward strand.
GATAGAGAAGCTGCACATCATGTTTGAAAGCAGTGGTGTGAAAAAAGGCGACAAGATAGCCCTTTGCGGCCGCAACAGTGCAGGCTGGGCGTCGGCCTTCCTTGCCACGCTAACCTATGGTGCCATAGCAGTTCCCATACTTCACGAATTCACAGCCGACCAGATACACAACATCGTGAACCACAGTGAGGCCAAGCTGCTCTTTGCAGGTGATGTGGTGTCGACACAGGTGGATCCCACAAAAATGCCCGCCATAGAAGGCATCATCTACATTCCAGACTATTCATTGCTATTCTCCCGCTCCGACAAGCTGACATTTGCGCGCGAGCACCTCAACGAGATGTTTGGCAAGAAATTTCCCAAGTATTTCCGCCAAGAGCATGTGGAATATTACAAGGAGTCAAGTCCTGAAGAACTGGCAATGATCAACTACACCAGCGGCACGACAGGTTTTTCCAAGGGTGTGATGATTCCATACCGGGCACTATGGAGCAACTTCGACTTTGCATGCCATGCCATGGGCAACAACGTCAAGAAAGGCGACAACGTGCTCAGCATCCTGCCCATGGCCCACATGTATGGCATGGCTTTCGAGTTCCTCTTCGAATTCCTCCGTGGCTGCCATGTATACTACCTGACACGCGTGCCATCTCCGGCCATCATAGCAAAAGCCTTCAGCGACATACACCCAAAGATAGTCATTGCTGTGCCACTGGTCATCGAGAAGATCATCAAGAAGAAGGTATTCCCAAAGATACAAAACAACCGCATGAGGCTCCTCCTCAACATGCCTGTCATCAACAAGAAGGTGAGACAAACCATCCGGGACCAAGTAATCCAAGCATTTGGCGGCAACTTCTTCGAGGTGATTATTGGTGGAGCTGCATTCAACCAAGAAGTGGAGTCATTCCTGCACCGCATAGAATTTCCATATACTGTGGGATATGGTTCTACAGAGTGCGCCCCCATCATCTGTTATGCCGACTATAAGGACTTCGTGCCTGGCAGTTGCGGCAAGGTGGCCATACACAACGAGTTGCGCATAGACAGCCGCGACCCACAAAACATACCTGGCGAGATTCTTGTGCGTGGCATGAACGTGATGCTCGGCTACTACAAGAACGAGGAAGCCACCCGCGAGACGATAGACAAGGACGGCTGGTACCACACAGGTGACCTGGGTGTGATGGACTACGACGGCAACGTATTCATCAAGGGCAGGAGCAAATACATGCTTCTGAGTGCCAACGGTCAAAACATTTATCCTGAAGAGATAGAAGACAAACTCAACTCCATGGCAATGGTGAACGAGAGCATCGTTATTCAGGAAGACGACAAACTGGTGGGACTTGTACATCCCGACCTGGACGAGGCGCAAGCCATGGGATTCACAAATACAGACTTGGAAAACATCATGGAGCAGAACCGCAAGGATTTGAACAACAGCTTGCCCGCCTACAGCAAGATTGCCTCCATCCGGATTCACAACGAAGAATTTGAGAAAACACCCAAGAAGAGCATCAAGCGCTTTCTGTATATAAACCAATAATCAGGCATCACCGTTAATTCATCATATGGACAGCACCACCTTGCAACAGGCTGGTGCTGTTTTTGTCAATCATCAGCACAGCCCTTGTTTGCGAAATACACCCCAACAAGAATCATCAAGCTCCCACAGTATGCCATGATGGTCATAGGCTCATCCAATAAAAGGGCACTGAATATGACTGTAGCCACAGGTATGAGATAAGAATAATTGGAAATGGTGACCGCCCCCAACTTTGCTATGGCAATGTTCCAAAGCACGAAGCATGCAAACGAAGCAATCAGTCCGAGGAAGAGCAAATTGAGCATCACCTGCCACTGCATCAGCCCCGACAAGTCGTAATGCCATGGATGAAACAAGAAAATAGGAAATGCTGATATGACACCATAGAAAAACACCTTGCGGGTGATGAACACCATGTCGTAGCGGTCGCCCAGCACCTTGATGAGATAACTATACACCCCCCAGCAAAGAGCTGCAGCAGCCGCCAACAAGTCGCCAAGAGGATTGAGCTTGAGCATAACCTGGCCATTGAAAATCACAATGGCTATGCCAGCCAATGCCAGCACACTGCCAACAATCAGTTCCTTCTTCACTTTCAAGCCCTTGTAAGTCATCAGAATGAACACCATCGTGATGAGAGGCGACGTGCTTACTATGAAACTCACATTATTAACATAAGTGATGCCAACGGCCATGTTCTCAGTGATGAAGTATAGCGAACCACCCGTTATGCCCAACAGTACAAGGAGCATTTCATCGCGCCACCTCTCTGCAAACAACTTTTTCGGTGAAAACGGCAAAATGGCCAGATATGCAATGGCAAACCTTGCAACAAACACCTCGTCGGCCCTCATGCCATGCTGCATCAGCAACTTGGTGCTAACCAAGGTGCTCCCCCAAATGGCAACCACAACAACTGCCAAAACATGGAACATTATAAACCTGCCACTATTGCCCATAGTGAGTGTCATCATAGTACAAAATATAAATAAAAACTACATTTTTATGCAAAAATATATTTTTCATTTGATATCTCCAAGAAAAAACATGTTTTTTACCCATTCCAAATCAAAAATTAGTTATCTTTGTGAAAAATTGAAGACAAAAGAATAATTGCACCATCAAAACACGAAAAAACAACATGACACGAACGTTTTTAACAACCTTGGCCTGCTTCATTTCATTGTCGATAACCGCAGCAGAGCCATTCATCACGTATGCACCAACAGAAGGAGCCATACCACTGCACGAAAGCAGCATAGGATACCAATCCGACGAGTTCTCCGGAGTGATAATAGCAGCCAAGAACCTTCAAGAGGACCTCCGCAAGGTGACAGGCCGCACAGCTTCATACACTACCGAGTCGCCACGGATTCTGATAGGCACTGTTGGCAAGAACAAGCAAATAGACAAATGGGTGAAAGAAGGCCAGTTGCCAGAGTTGAAAGGCAAGAGTGAGAAATACCTCATAAAAACCATAGGCGACCAACTTGTGATTGCCGGCAGCGACAAGCGCGGCACCATCTTCGGCATTTACGAACTGTCGCAGCAGATAGGAGTATCGCCATGGTATTATTGGGCCGACGTGCCGATAGAGCATCATGACAAACTATACGCAAAAGCTGGATGCTATACCGATGGAGAGCCTGCAGTGCGCTATCGCGGACTCTTCCTAAACGACGAAGCCCCTTGTCTAACCTCATGGGTGAAGAACACTTTTGGCACCAACTATGGCGACCATCGATTCTATGAGTGTGTTTTTGAGTTAATCCTTCGCTTGAAAGGCAATTTCCTTTGGCCTGCAATGTGGGGATGGGCATTCTATGCCGACGACCCAGAAAATTCAAAGAAAGCCGACGAAATGGGCATAATCATGGGCACGTCACACCATGAGCCAATGGCCCGCAACCATCAAGAATGGGCACGTCATCGCAATGAATATGGAGCATGGAACTACTCTACCAACCAAGCCGTAATCGACAAGTTCTTCCGCGAAGGAATAGAGCGCATGAAAGGCACCGACGACATAGTGACCATAGGCATGCGAGGCGATGGCGACGAGGCGATGAGCGAGGAAGCCGACACCAAATTGCTTCAGAAGATAGTGGAAAACCAGCGCAAGATAATCCGTGACGTTACAGGCAAGCCAGCCAACAAGACCCCGCAAGTATGGGCATTGTATAAAGAAGTGCTCGACTACTACGACAAAGGCATGCGTGTGCCCGACGACGTTCTAATCCTGCTTTGCGACGACAACTGGGGCAATGTGCGCCGCGTGCCCAATGCCAAGGAGCGCAATCACCCAGGCGGCTGGGGCCTCTATTATCATGTGGACTATGTGGGAGCACCCCGCAACTCGAAATGGCTCAACGTCACCCCTACACAAAACATGTGGGAGCAACTCACACTGGCCTACGACTACGGCATCGACCGCATGTGGATACTTAATGTGGGAGACCTCAAGCCCATGGAATACCCCATCACCCTCTTCATGGACATGGCATGGCACCCTCATGAATTTGAAGCACAAACCATAACAGACCACACCCTCCGCTTCTGCAAGCAGCAATTTGGCGACAGCCAAGCAGCGGAGGCAACACGCATACTCAACCTGTGCAACAAGATGAACGGACGAAGCACTGCTGAGATGCTCGACCGCACCACCTACAATGTGGAAACGGGAGAATGGCGCCAGGTGGCCGACGACTACATGCGGTTGGAAGCAGAGGCTCTCCGCCAATATCTCACCTTGCCAGAAGAATACAAGGACAGCTACCAGCAAATAGTCCTCTTCCCGGTACAGGCAATGTCCAACATCCATCAAATGTACTATGCACAGGCCATGAACCACCTGCTGGCATCACGCAACGACCCACAAGCCAACTTCTGGGGAGAAAGAGTGAAAGAAGCCTTCAAACGCGATTCCATGCTTTGCGCCAGCTACAACCACGACATTGCAGGTGGCAAATGGAACGGCATGATGA
>CAMJLI010000165.1 GCA_946406585.1 uncultured Prevotellaceae bacterium
AAAAAAACAAATCAATGAACGACGCAAACGACTTCTTGGTATTTTCCGGCACAAAAACCAAGTATCTTGCAGAAAAAATTTGCCAAAGTCTCGGTTGCCCATTAGGCAGACTCCTAATCACTCATTTTTCCGACGGCGAATTTTCCGTTTCATACGAACAATCCATCCGTGGTCGTGACGTGTTCCTCGTACAGAGCACATTTCCCAATTCCGACAATCTAATGGAGCTGCTCCTGATGATTGATGCTGCCAAAAGAGCATCTGCCCGTCAAATCATTGCCGTCATGCCCTATTTCGGATGGGCTCGCCAGGACCGCAAAGACAAGCCCCGTGTGAGCATCGGTGCAAAGCTTGTAGCCGACATCCTCTCGGTCGCCGGCATCGACAGGGTGATAACCATGGACTTGCATGCCGACCAGATTCAAGGCTTTTTCGACGTACCCGTAGACCACCTCTACGCTTCTGGCGTGCTGCTGCCCTACTTGCAGTCGCTTCGTCTGGAAAACCTTGTCATTGCCTCACCCGATGTAGGCGGTTCGAAACGCGCCAACACCTATGCGAAATACTTGGGATGCCCCTTGGTGCTCTGCAACAAGACTCGTGCCCGTGCCAATGTGGTGGACAGCATGCAAATCATCGGTGATGTGAAGGACAAGAACGTGGTCATTGTGGATGACATAGTAGACACAGCTGGCACCATCACTAAAGCAGCCGACCTGATGAAGAGTGTAGGTGCAACAAGTGTGAGAGCATGTGCGTCGCATTGTGTGATGAGCGGCCCTGCAAGCGACAACGTGATGAACTCCGCATTAGAGGAAATAGTGTTTACGGACTCCATCCCCTACTCCAACCGTTGCCCCAAGGTAAAGCAAATCTCTGTGGCAGACATGTTTGCAGAAACCATACGCAGGGTGATTACCAACCAAAGCATCAGTTCCCAATATTTGGTATAGCTGTCCTCCAAACAACAAACTCACATCAATATCAACATGAAGACAAAAGTCCAACTGCTGCTGGCCTTTGCCATGGCTGTATTATGCTCTTGCAACAGTTCCATCAACTACAAGATAGAAGGTGAAATTATAGACTTGCCCCAGCTCACCAAACTCCTATTGGTGAGCGACATGGAAAGTGGCATGCCATTTGACACACTTACCGTAAAAGACGGGCGCTTCTCTTATGAAGGGACAGCCGACAGTGTGACCACGTGCTTCATAGGCAATTTGGAAGACTCCGTCCCAATGTTGCCCTTTTTCATAGAGGAAGGAACGATAAAGATAGTATTGGGAAAAGACCACAAGTTGGCCAAGACCACCGGCACCCCGCTGAACGAAGAATTGCAGAAGTTGAACGAGGCCGGATTCAAGTTCCAAGATGAATTATCACAATTAGTAGATAGTTTTAAAAGTGAGATAACAGAGGAGCAGCAGAAATTGCTTGAACAGAAGAGCTATGAAGGCATGCAAAAGCTATCGGAGCTATTCTACAAGACAGCGGAGAAGAACATCAACAACGAATTGGGTTATTTCCTTGTGGCAAACCCCACAATGCTCAGCGAAGACCAAGAAATGGTGCTCATCAACAAACTGCCAGTCAAGATGCGGAAGCGCGCCCAGATACAAGAGATAGAAAAGTATCTGAAAGGCATTTCCAATTCAGGCAATGACATGGCAAACGACGGCAAGATACCCAACTTTTCAGCCCCCGACCAAAACGGCAAGATGCTGTCGGCCTTGGATGTCATTTCACAGAACAAGTTGACAATCATTGATTTTTGGGCCAGTTGGTGCGGTCCATGCATGAAGGAGATGCCCCACCTGGTTCAACTCTACCAACTGTACCGCAATCATGGGCTGGGCATTCTTGGAGTATCGCTTGACAATGATGAGACGGCATGGAAAGAGGCTATCAAGCAGACAGGAGCAATCTGGAACCACATCTGTGAGCGCAAGCAAAACAGCGACATAGCCAAGATGTTTGGCATCAATGCCATCCCCTTCACAATGATTGTAGACCAGGAAGGCAATGTGTTGGCATCAGGACTAACAGGAACGGACTTGGAAGATTTCTTGAGGAACAGCCTCTCAGAATGACATACAAACAAGGTCAAGACAAATAGAGGTATCTATCGAAAAAAACAGATATCATCCTATAAAAATCCCCTTGCCCACATAGGCAAGGGGATTTTTATAGAATCACCTATCACTGTTAGATCCAGCGGACATAGCAGAAATCCTGACGGTGTGGGATAGGCAGTTTATCATTATTTGGGAACATGCGCACAGCCGTCTTGAACGAGCCTGCCGAATTGGGCTTGATATTGCATTCGAATGTGTAGAGATTACCCTCCTTGCCAGTGAGCTTGAAAGGATAAACCTTGGCAATGCGCTCCTCACCATTTACATTAGTCTTGAGGACAACAAATTCCAATCCCACTGCATTGTCGAGACCAACCTCGTCAATAACATACTTGACATTGAATTCCACACCTGCATGAGCAGCATCTTCAATGTTGCTTCCCTTAGACACAACCTTGATGGCATCCCAACGTTCAGCCACAGACTCCTTCCAGAATGCGATTTCCTTGGCAATCTGGCAGTTGTTGTCATGAAGCAACTTGGAACGCTCAGCCAGTTTGCAATAGAACTTTGAATAGTAGTCATCAAGCTGGCGTTTCATGGTATAGTGAGGTGCAATCGTTGCGATAGAATTCTTGATCACCTTGACCCATCCCTCGCTGAAGCCATTTTCATTCTTGTTGTAATAGAGAGGAATGATCTCATTCTCGAGCAGACCGTAGATAGTGGCTGCATCAAGCTGGTCTTGGTACCCCTGGTTCTGATAAGTACGTTTCTCAGTAAGAGCCCATCCGGCACCCTCACGATAACCTTCGAGCCACCAGCCATCGAGCACGGAGAGATTGACCACACCATTCATTTCGGCCTTTTCGCCAGAAGTTCCAGAAGCCTCCAACGGGCGTGTAGGAGTGTTCATCCAAATATCCACACCCGAAACAAGGCGACGAGCCAAGCGGAAGTCATAGTCCTCGAGGAAGATGATCTTGCCGAGGAACTCAGGACGTTGACTGATTTCAAAGATACGCTTGATAAGACCTTGTCCGGCACCATCGGCAGGGTGAGCCTTGCCAGAGAAGATGAACTGAACGGGGTGTTCAGGGTCGTTGACGATTTTTGCAAGGCGATCGAGGTCGGTGAAGAGGAGGTGAGCGCGCTTGTAAGTGGCAAAGCGACGGCAGAACCCTATCATCAGTGCGTTAGGATTGATTTTTTGCAGCAGCGAAACAACACGCGAGGGATCTCCCTGGTTCTTCAGCCAAGTCTCACGGAACTTGTCACGAATATAATCCACGAGTTTCTTCTTGAGAGCCATGCGTGTGGCCCAGATTTCCTCATCAGGCACATTATAAATTGCATGCCAAATGCTTTCATTGCTTTGGTCAGCCATGAATTTCTTGTCGAAATACTTGGCATAGAGTTGACGCCATTCAGTGGCAGCCCAGCTTGGGAAGTGAACGCCGTTTGTGACATAACCCACATGGTTCTCCTCAGGATAATATCCAGCCCAGATAGGTGCGAACATCTTCTGGCTCACCCATCCGTGCAACTTGCTCACGCCATTTACCTCCTGGCAAGTATTGCAAGCGAAGATGGACATGCAGAAACGCTCTGAGTGGTCATCAGGATTCTGTCGTCCCATTCCGATGAATTCGTCCCAAGTGATGCCAAGCATGGCAGGATATCCACCCATATACTTTCCAAACATCGACTCCTCGAAATAATCATGTCCAGCTGGCACGGGAGTATGAACAGTATAGAGAGAAGAAGCCCTAACAAGTTCGAGAGCCTGATTGAAAGTCAATCCCTCGCGCACATAGTCGCATAGGCGCTGTAGGTTGCAGAGTGCGGCATGTCCTTCGTTGCAGTGATAAATCTGCTTCTTGATACCGAGTTTCTTGAGAGTCAGCATACCACCAATACCAAGCAAGATTTCCTGCTTGAGGCGGTTCTCCCAGTCACCTCCATAGAGTGAGTGCGTGATAGGCTTGTCGAAATCAGAATTCATCTCGTTGTCAGTGTCGAGCAGATACAGCGAGATACGACCAACATTGACACGCCATACATAAGCATGCACTTGATAGTTCATGTAAGGCACGTCTACCACGAGAGGATTGCCTTCAGCATCCATCTGACGAACTATAGGCAGAGAATTGAAATTCTGAGCCTCATAATTAGCGATTTGCTGGCCATCCATGGAGAGGGTCTGCTTGAAGTATCCAAATCTATAGAGGAATCCCACCGCACACATGTCAACATTGCTGTCAGAAGCCTCCTTGAGGTAGTCTCCAGCCAACATACCAAGACCGCCAGAATAGATTTTGAGTACCTGGTTGAGACCATATTCCATGCTGAAATACGCCACAGAAGGTCTGTTGGCATCAGGTTTCACATCCATATATTTGCGGAAGAGAGCATAAACCTCCTTCACGTGCTTCATGATATCCTTATCCTTGACAAGTTCTTCCTTTCTTTCGTAACTGAGTCTTTCGAGCAAGAGCACGGGGTTGTGCCCCACCTCTTCGTATAAATCTTCATCGAGGCTTCTCCACAAGTCTCTTGCCTCATAATTCCATGCCCACCACATGTTGTGAGCCAGTTCGTCCAGACATTCGAGCTGTTCGGGAAGACGAGACTTCACCAACACCTCTTTCCACTGGGGAACATTTGCATAATCTGCCTTAATTTTCATATTAACAAAATATTATGTTACATTGTTATTTTATACATTAGTTCTGTCAGCAGCCTTTCTCAGAGCCACATCGTAAGCTTCATAATAGAAGGTTATAAAATTGCTCCAAAGAGCCTTTTTCGATAGTCTATCCGCATGACTTC
>CAMJLI010000166.1 GCA_946406585.1 uncultured Prevotellaceae bacterium
GAAGGCGACACCATGCTTACGCTGAAGCTCATCTCCCCCACCCGACTGGTGAAGAACGACCTCTACTGCCGCATACTGCAAGCAGAGAAGGAAGGAGCCGCCGTGGAAGACCTGAGGGCAATCCTTGGCCAAGCCGCTGCCAAGAGAGGCATATTCGAAGGAGACCTGGAAAATGGGGAGTTGGAAATAGGACAGATAGCCTCCGCCGTAAAAGCCATCCGCCCGGTGAGCGAAGTGATGCAGCAGTTATTGGAAGAGTTCGACCGCGCCAAGGCAGCCGTGGCAAACCTGTAAAGATGTTGTGTGGATGAGACAACCCCTGTGCCGTCTCATCCCTTCATCCACTTCACAGTGAACAGCCTCACGGTGAGCAGGATTCCACGCAGCGTCAACTCAATGGCCATTGCCACCCACACACCCACCAAACCATATTGCATGGCGAGGAAATAAGCCAAGGACAGGCGCACCAGCCACATGCTGCACAGACTGATGACGGCAGGCATGAGAGTGTCGCCAGCGCCCACACAGACGCACACCGCCACTATCGACGCAGCAAACATCGGTTCGGCAAACGCCTCTATGCGAAGGCAAGAAGCCCCCAACAGCTGGATTTCCTCCACCGGGGTCATCAGCGCCATCATCTCTTTTGCAAAGACGAACATCACCGCCCCCATCACAGCCATGACGATCATGCCGCTGAAAAGAGTCATGCGAGAAAAACTGCGGCACAAGTCCTTGCGCCCGGCGCCCACACTCTGGCCTATGAGGGTGGTGGCAGCTTCGCCAATGCCATAGCCAGGCATATAGCAGAGGCTCTCAGCCGTGATGCCGAGAGTATTGGCAGCGATGGCGATGTTGCCCAATGGAGCAACGATCATGGTGCTAACAATCTGCGCACCAGTCATCAGCACCGACTGCACAGCCATGGGCAGACCAATCTTCAAGGCATTCCACAGATAGTCGCCGACCCAGAAGAAATGCTCTCCTACACGTCGCAGCGACAACATGGTGTTGCGGAAGACGGCGATATAGACCTGCACCGAGCCACAAATCACTATCGACAGCGACGTGCCTATGGCAGCCCCCATGACACCCAGGTGGAACTGATAGATGAGGATGTAGTTGAAGACCACGTCAAGCACACACATCACCACACTGATGAGGCTGGGAATGCGCATGTTGCCTGTACATTTGAGCATGGCGCCAGAAAGGCCGTTCAACTGGAAGAAAGGTCCGGAAAGGGCAAAAATAAGAAAATACAGGGAAGCATCACGTGCGATGTCCTCCCCCCCACCGAGCCAATATGGCAAGGGTCGTGCTATGGAGACAGCCACCACCAGCAACAGCAGGCTGAGCACGGTTGTGACAACAAGCGCATGACGGAACACCTGCCGAGCCTTGACAAAGTCGTTGGCACCAATGAAATGCGCCACCTGGACAGAAAAGCCCATGGATGCAGCTCCCGTCAGACTGCCCAACAGCCATGTGGAAGTCTCCACCAATCCACATGCTGCGGATGCCTTCTCACCAAGATGGCCCACCATGGCCTGGTCGATGAAAAACATCACGACACTGGTAATCTGAGCCAAAATGGAAGGTATGCTCAACTGCACGATAAGGTTGAGCTTGTCGGCACCCGTCAATGGCCTTCCATCACGGATGAACTCCAGCAATTCGTCACTTTTGCCTTTAAAAACTTTCATGAAGATGCAAAAATAGTGCAAAAAACGCTGATACCAAAATTTAAATTAATAATTTAAGAGAGCTATGAAAAAGTATTTGTTTTTCCTGTCCCTTGCCCTTTTTGGCATGGCCATCAACCTCCAAGGCCAGCCACTGTTGAGGACAAACGTAGAAACAGGCGCCGTGGAAGGCGTGCTTGTGGAAGGCGACCTTGCCGTCTACCGTGCCATCCCCTATGCAGCACCCCCTGTGGGCGACCTGCGCTGGCGCGAGCCACAACCCGCCGCCGCTTGGGAAGGAGTGAGAGTATGCGACAAGTTCGGCCCCTGGCCACCACAGCCATGGCGCCGCAACAGTCCACGCCCCGAGATGAGCGAGGACTGCCTCTACCTTGGCATTGCCACTCCAGCCACCTCCACCTCCGACCGTCTGCCAGTGATGGTGTGGATTCATGGTGGTGGTTTCCAGACAGAACATTACGGAGGCGACCTTTGGACGAGCCTTGCCCATCGCGGCGTAGTCATTGTCAGCATAGAATACCGCACGGGAGCCCTTGGCTTCATGGCCCATCCCGAACTGGCCAAAGAGTCGTCAGGAGGCCACAGCGGCAATTATGGCCTACTTGACCAGATATACGCCCTGAAATGGGTTCAGCGCAACATCTCCAAATTCGGTGGCGACCCATCCAAGGTCACCATCTTCGGTGAGTCAGCCGGCGCCATCAGTTGCAGCATCCTCTGTGGGTCTCCTCTCGCCAAAGGGCTCTTCAGGGCAGCCATCAGCCAGAGCGGCGGTTCGTTCGCCCCCTGGTCCGACTCCCCTCGCACGCTCATAGTCAATGCCTCGCAGAAAGGTGCAGAGGCACAAGGACTTGCATTCCAGAAACACCTGAAAAAGAAGTCGCTCAAGCAACTGCGCAAGATGGATGCCATGGAACTGTGCGGCAATGATGTTGGCTTTGGCGGTTTCTGGCCCTGCGTCGACGGCTATGTCATCACTGACGACCTCTACCGCAACTACGAACGGGGTGACTACAACGACGTGCCTGTGATAATAATGACCAACAGCGACGAGGGAGTGCTCTTCACCGGCAACATCAAGCCAGAGGAATACAAGGCAAGAGCCCGAGGCATCTTCGGCAACTACATCGACGAAGCCCTCCAACACTATCCCGGGAACACTGCAGACGAGGCATTCCACGGCAACGCCGATGCCTTCCGCGACGTTGGCTTCGCATGGCCATCGTTCGCATGGGCGAACCTGCAAAGCAAGACAGGCAAAAGTCCGGCCTACGCAGCCTTCCTCGCACAGCCCTCGGAGCGTAGTTTTTCACAAGACAAACGCAGGCGTGGTGTGTCGCATGCAGACGACATCCTTTATCTCAATGGTGAATTCCAATCAAAACCTGAAAAATATCCTGCCGAGGCAGCATTGGCAGAGATAATACAGCAATATTGGGTGAATTTCGCCAAGACCTGCAACCCCAACGGCAAAGGCCTGCCCTACTGGCCCACATTCGATGAGTCAAAGCCCACCACAATGCAATTCAGCAATGGAGCCTCGCTCATCATGGTACCCAACCGAGACAAGATTGACTTCCTGGAGCGCTTCTTCAAGAGCAAGCGAGAAGAGACAGAAAGCCAAAGGGTTAAGTAAGACATACTTTTGAACACCCAAGCCAAATACCCCGTGTAAAAACAAAACAGGCGGACACCGACATTTCGGGTCCGCCCATTCTTATATATACATTAATAAGTTATACTTTCTTTTTACTATGTCCGAGTTACTGTTTCTCTATTGTGTTCTCGAACAGAAATCCTGATGCAATCATTGCTGCAAAAATCAATACAATTGTCATGTTCATCTTTTTACCCTTTCTTTAATTTTTAATGAAACAATACGCTGCTACCATCGCGGCATGAGCGGTTAACCTGAATTTTACACAATCTTTTTTTAATGGGTCACTTACCCATAATTGTCATCCTTTATACAATCCTTTTTCCTTAACCAATACCTTTTATCCTTACTCTTTATTTTTAATTTCCAGCTTCTCTATTTCTCATTTTCACATAACATCTTTTCCACCTTAAACCAATACCATGCTAATCTTTTTTCTTCTTGGCCAAGCCTGTATATATGCTGATCTTTTATTGCTGACCTTAGTCTGTTTTATCCTTTTGACGATGCAAAGGTAATGCTGTTTGCGCACACAACAAGAAATCTGGCACATTTTTTCGCAAAATGTGCCAGATTCTTGATGTAGGTCAAAGTTGGTCAACTCAAAATTATTGCAACCACAAGTGATACATCATTCACGCCTATTTCTTGGTTATCGTCCAGGTCGGCGTTCTCAATATGGAAGTATTGATTCTCTCTTCCCAAGATATATCCCACTATCATCATCACGTCTTGGATATCCACCTCGCCGTCGACATTCACATCTCCCAGAAGTCCTCTTGGGCGATAGTTGAGCACCACGGGTTGGCTGGGAGCCCCCACATTACCCATCGACATGAAAACGACATCACGGTCGGCTTTAGCCTCATATTCCCTCATGGTGTCATAGTCAAAAACCTTGAAAGTCACTTCTTGATAATCCGCGGTGAGGCTTCTCACCCTCATGGTACCAAAATCAGCGGTCTCGAAGACACCATACCCCACACATTCGTCACCGATGAAAGCCCCTACGGCCATGTTGGAATAGTCGTCGACCCTTTCTCCGTTTGCCTCCACCACAGCATAAACAGTCATGTCATATTGGTAATCGAAAGCATTGGTGTGCCACGGTGTCCGCACGATGTTGCGCTCGCCTCCAGTCCAAGTGTCGTCACCATCCACGTTAAGAGGCTTGGTCTCCATGCCCATTGCCACAATATTGACCTCGCCAGCCGTCTGCTTCAAGTCGGCATCCACATAGATGCCCCCACATCTTATCGTGTCGCCCGTTGCATCTATCATGCCATCCCCCAGGGCGTAGATGTTGGTCACGCCACCACTGATGTTCACGAAGCCACCATTGAGCACAGTGGACAGTTCGCTTATCCTCTTGCCCTTGATGGCCTTGCTGCCTTTTCCAGTCACCATGACATGGATGTCACCTCCAGAAATGTCAACAGAGTAACGGGCGCGTATGCCTTCACTGTCATC
>CAMJLI010000167.1 GCA_946406585.1 uncultured Prevotellaceae bacterium
GCCGGAGTCTGTCTTCAGCTTCATGCCCACCATCACCATGGCAATGGCTCCTGCGGCATGGGCGGAGGTGAGGCCGCACATCAGATGGCCGGAGGTGATGGGCATCCTGAAATGGAGGCACGCCAAATAGGCGGCAAGCGCCTTGCCCACGGTGCCTACGAAGACCATGAAGATGACCACCCAGATGATGTCGCCACCCATGAAGAGCACCCTGACATTGATGAGCATGCCCACACCAATGAGGAAGTAGGGAATGAAAAGGGCGTTTCCTATGAACTCGATCCTATTCATCAGAGGCGACAGGCTCGGTATGTAGCGGTTGAGTATGAGTCCTGACAGGAAGGCTCCCAAAATGCCTTCCAGGCTTGCCGCCTCGGCAAGGGCCGCACTGAGAAACATGATGGCGAGGACGAAGATGAACTGCATCACGGCATCGGAATACTGGTGTAGGAACCATCGCGTGGCACGTGGGATGAACAAGATGAGGAAGGTGCAGAAAGCCACTATCTTTATGAAGAACAGCAGCCAGAACATCATGCCATCATTGGAAGAGAAGGTGGATGCCATGGCAGCTATCACAGTGAGCGAAAGGAAAAGGGCAATCATCGTGGAACCCACACTGAATGATGAGGCAGGATGATTCTGTATGCCATACCGGCACACGATGGGGTAGGCCACAAGTGTGTTGGAAGCCATGATGCAGCCCAGCAGCACTGCCGTGACATGCGAATAGCCCATCAGCAAGATGGCCATCACGTAGGTCATGAAGAAGGGTATGGCGGCTGTGAGCAAGCCGAAGAACAAGAACTTGTTTTTCGATTTCTTCATGCTCTCCATGTCCATCTCCAAGCCGGCAAGAAACATGATGTAATACATGCCCACCTTGCCGAAGAGCTCAAAAGAGTCGTCGCGCTTTAGAATGTCCAAACCGTGCTCGCCAAGCAACACACCAGCTATCACCATGCCTACAATATGTGGAATGCGCAGTTTGCCCATGACTATTGGAGCAAAGAGGATGACCAATAGCACGACGAAGAAAATCAGCGTCGGGTTGGTGATGGGCAGGTAGTGTGTCAAGTCAAACATTTATCACGCGATTAAGGCTCACGAACATTTCTGCTCTTTTCTTTAATGTGGCAGTGGAGCAGTGGGTAATGTATATTACAAGTGCAAAATTAGGCGTTTTTTTGCAGAAATGCAATTTTGAAAGTGGATAAATGGCAAAAAAACACTCATACTTGCTCTCATTAAAGCGAAAAGTTGTATTTTTGCACGCGTAACAGGCACGAAGACTTGTTTTTTCCGTTTTTTGTGACAAGTGGTTTGATGCCAAAAGAATAAAAGAGAAAGAAAAATGAAAGTAGCTATTGTAGGTGCAAGTGGAGCCGTGGGACAAGAATTCCTGCGTGTTCTCGACGAGCGTGATTTTCCAGTAGATGAACTGGTGCTGTTTGGTTCACAACGTAGTGCAGGCACCAAGTATTTGTTCAGGGGGAAGGAATGTGAGGTGAAATTACTTCAGCACAATGACGATTTCAAGGATGTTGACATCGCTTTCACTTCAGCAGGTGCCGGTACGTCGAAGGAGTTTGCAGAGACCATCACCAAGTACGGAGCAGTGATGATCGACAACTCAAGTGCCTTCCGAATGGACGAGGATGTGCCTTTGGTGGTGCCCGAATGCAATGCTTCCGATGCACTCAACCGTCCGAGAGGAATCATCGCCAACCCAAACTGCACAACAATAATGATGGTTGTGGTGTTGCAGCCGTTGGAGCAACTGTCACACATCAAGCGCATCAGGGTGTCGAGCTATCAGAGCGCCAGCGGTGCCGGTGCGGCAGCCATGGCGGAACTGGAACAGCAGTATGCCGAACTGGTGGAAGGAAAGCCCGTGACGGTGAAGAAGTTCCCATATCAGCTCGCCTACAATGTGATACCTCAGATAGACGTGTTCCAGCCCAATGGCTACACCAAGGAGGAGATGAAGATGTATAACGAGACACGCAAAATCATGCATTCCGACGTGAAGTGCTCGGCAACATGTGTCAGGGTGTCGTCATTGCGCTCACATTCCGAAAGCGTGTGGATTGAGACCGAAAGGCCCATCACCGTGGAAGAGGCACAGGCTGCCATCGCCGCTGCCGACGGTTGTACGCTGTGCGATGACCCGGCAAACCTCGTCTATCCAATGCCTCTCGACACTGCCGGACGTGACGACATCTACGTGGGGCGCATACGCAAGGACCTGGCAGACGACTGCGGACTGACCTTGTGGCTCAGTGGCGACCAAATAAGGAAGGGCGCCGCACTCAATGCAGTGCAAATAGCGGAATATCTCATCAAAGTGGGAAACGTGAAATGACATGGCCCCGATAAAGGACCAAAAGGTCGGGGCTGATGAAAGCCCCGGCTTTTTTGTTGAAGATATCAGGCCTTTGGCTGAAAATACCCAACCTTGGAATAATTTGCAACACCTTTTTGCGTTATTGTCATACAATGACATGATGGACATCCATCGACTACCATACCAAGATCCTCAACAATGGAACAAATCCTTGCTCAATTCGACAAGATTACACTCGAGGAAATGAGTGGAATCAGACTGATGAACCGCATCGATACAAAATTCGTTACCACAATGCCTGTGCTCGAAAGACTCCTGCAAATGGCATTGGAGGACTATATGGCGCAAGAGATAGATGGACAACGTAATATGCGATACAGCACCACATATTACGACACTACTGACTATGACATGTTCTATACACATCAACATGGTCATGCGGGAAGACAGAAACTCAGGTTCAGGACATACGTCAGCAGCAACTTGCAATTCATGGAGGTGAAGACAAAGAACAACCACGGGCGAACGAAAAAGAAAAGGATGAAGGTGGAAGACATGGACCTTGGCGACAAGGAAAAGCTCGACTTCCTGGCACAGCACCTGAGATATGGGGTGGACACGCTGATGCCTGCCATACACAACTCCTTCGACCGCATCACACTTGTCAACAAGGCAAAGACCGAAAGGCTTACCATAGACACCAACCTGCAATTCCACAACTTGGTGACAGGACAAGACAGGATGATGTCGCCACTCGTAATCGTTGAACTCAAGCGTGACGGCCTGTGCTACTCGCCCGTGCTCGAGATGCTCAGAATGTTGAGGGTCTTCCCTCACGGCTTTAGCAAATACTGCATGGGGTCGGCGCTGACAAACCACCACTTGAAGGTGAACAGGATGAAACCAAAACTCATAGACGTGGCAAAAATCCTGGCAACTGCAAAACAATAAGACAAATACCAAAAAGAAACATAAATACCCTATCATGGAAATAATATCAAATCTTATCTCTGCAGATTATTTGCACATGCTTGTGCGGTTTGCCATCTGCGTATTCATCAACTGGGTCATTGTCGACTTGCTCTATTATCCCAAAAGCAAGCGTCGTGACTTCTTTTTCACTTTCATGCTTATCGGTGTTGCCATCTTCTTCATAGTTTTCTTCATGATATTCGTGCTGGAGGACATGAAGGGAAAGACGGGCATAGGTGTCGGTATTGGCATGTTCGGCATATTCAGCATCATGAGATACCGCACTGATGCCATGCCGGTGCGCGAGATGACCTACCTTTTCATAGTGTTGTGCCTGTCTGTGGTCAATGCGCTTGCTTCCACGATGCCTTTGCTGGAACTGTTGCTCACCGACATTCTTATCGTGCTCTGTGTCTACATGTGTGAGAAGTCGCTCAAGGTGATACCATGCAAACTGATACAATATGACCGCATAGAACTGATAAAGCCCGACCGCTACGAAGAACTCATTGCCGACCTAAAGGAGCGCACCGGACTTGAAATTTCCAGAGTAGAGGTGGGAGGTATCGACATGTTGCGCGACATGGCGGTGCTGAAAGTGTATTATGTCAGCCCCAAAAAGATGGTGAGCAATTCCGTGGACTCCAAATTGAAACTCAAGCGCACGGAATTTGTTGACCAATGACATGACAGGCTCGGACAAACTACTTTATAACAATTCTAACAGAACACAGAAAAATGATGATGAAAAAGTTGATAGGACTGTTGGCCCTTGGCATGCTTCCCATGGTGGGCCTTGCCCAAAATGCTGATGATGGAGACGATTTCGGTACAATCCTCTCATTGGAGGGCGTTAAGAAGATTGACAAGAAATTCAGTGTGGGTTTGGAGGCAGAGATGCGTACCCGCGATGACGTGAAGACCGTGGACAGATGGTCTGGAGGATTGTCGCTCGACTACAAGTTGATGAAGTGGCTGAAAATATCAGCAGGATACACCTTCCTCTACGACAATAATGAGCGCATCTCCTATTATGATGAAGGGGATGGCAAGGTGAAGAAAGGCATTGTAGAGGCAGGCGCTCCAAAGAAACGTGCCCAATATTGGGGTGTGAGGCATCGCTTCAACGTCTCGTTGACAGGAGATTATAAGTTTGGTGACCTCGAATTGTCGCTGCGCGAGAGGTGGCAGTATACTTATCGTCCAGAACACACGGTGGACCAGCGCTGGAGCTACTATGACGAGGACTGGGACGGAGAGGAACATGTATATAAGGGAAAAGGCAAGAGCGTGCTGAGAAGCCGCTTGCAGGCAGAGTACAAAATCCGCACTTTCCCTGCCACTCCATACGCCAGCGTAGAGACTTTCAATGCGTGGGAGTTGGAGAAGGTGCGCTACACCATCGGAGCTGATTGGAAAATCAACAAACAGAACGTGGTGGGCTTGTTCTACAGATACCAACATGTGAAAAACGATTCGGAAAATGAGCCGAATCGTCATTCCATTGGTT
>CAMJLI010000168.1 GCA_946406585.1 uncultured Prevotellaceae bacterium
AGCACCAAAAAGGCAAAAAAGAGTGTTACAAGCCAAGCAAACGGTCGATTTCGCCTTGCTTTAGTATGGCCAGTATTGGTTTTCCATCGGGCGTGGCATTTACATTGGAGCAGCAAAAAAGCCGGTTGACAAGGCTCTCCATCTCCTCATTTCCTAGCACCTGTCCTTGTGGTATGGCAGCTGCCTTGGCTAGACTCAGAGCCATTGTGTTGTTCAATTCATCTTTGGGGTGACCGACCTTCTCGCTGGCATCAGCAATTATTCCATGAAGCATTGCAGCGGCATTCATGCCTTCAAATCCGGCGGGCACTCCCACGATGGAGAAGGAGTCGCCTCCCAGGTCGGAAACAGAAAAGCCCATGTCTGCCAGTTCCGGCATTATTTGGCGCATGACATTGGCCTCTTCGAGAGAGCATGTGACCAATTCGGGGAAAAGCACGCTTTGCGTGTTCCATTTGTGATGCTTCATCTTGTCCAAATATTCCTCGAAAAGCACTCTCAGATGTGCCCTGTGCTGGTCGATTATCATCAAGCCCGACTTCACGGCGGTCATTATGAGCCTTCCTTTGTACTGATAATGTGTAGGAGCTTTCTCTGCAATGATGTCGGCAGGAGCATCGGCATCCTCCATTTCATCAAAAAGGCCTCTTTGCTGGTATTGGCTTTCCACGTTGGGTGTGAACAGGTCCTCCCAATGTCTGGCATTGGAGTCGGCCCTTCTGTTTCGCATGCCGTCAAAGGGATTGTATTTCGGGTTTGCCATCACCGTTGGCACGGAATCACCTCCCCCGCCCTGTCCGAATGAAGGTATCTCGGGTTTTCCCTCAACATCGAAATCTATGGAGGGGACATCATTGAATTTTCCCACGGCTTCTTTCACCGCTGCCGAAAGGATTTGCCAGATGGCTTGTTCGTTGTCAAACTTGATCTCTGTCTTCGTGGGATGTATGTTCACGTCTATGTCAGCAGGATTAACGTCAAAATACAAGAAGAAGGGCACTTGCTCGCCTTGGGGCACCAATCTTTCGAAAGGTGCCATGACTGCTTTTGCAAAATATGGATGCCTCATGTATCTTCCATTGACGAAGAAGAACTGGTGCACTCCCTTTTTTCTTGCAGATTCTGGTTTTCCCACAAATCCCGAGATACGGCAAAGGGAAGTCTCCACCGACACTGGCAGCAGGTCTTGGTTGAGCCTCTTCCCAAAAACATCTATTATACGTTGCCGCAGTCCTGTGGCCCTCAGCCTCGACACCTCTGTCCCATTGCTGTGCAACGAGAATGCCACATCAGGATTCACGAGCACTATACGTTCGTATGCCGCTATGATGTTGTTGAGTTCTGTAGCATTCGACTTGAGGAACTTGCGCCGTGCAGGCACGTTGAAGAAGAGATTCTCCACCTTGAACCTGCTTCCCTTGGGGCAAGAGACTGGTTCCTGGCTTACGAACTTCGACCCGTGTATGGTGACAGCAGTCCCCAGTTCTTCACAATCCCTTCTTGTGGTCAGTTCCACTTGCGCCACGGCAGCTATGGAAGCGAGGGCCTCTCCCCTGAATCCCATGGTATGGAGGTCGAACAGGTCGCCCGCCGCTCTTATCTTTGACGTGGCATGTCTTTCAAAAGAAAGTCTTGCATCCGTGGCTGACATTCCACAACCGTCATCAACCACCAATATGGAAGTGCGTCCTGCATCCACCACCATCACATCGATCTCATGTGCCCCGGCATCGAGCGCATTCTCCACCAATTCCTTCACCACGGATGAAGGCCGCTGGATGACCTCGCCAGCTGCTATCTGGTTGGCCACGGAATCAGGCAATAACTGAATGATGTCGCTCATAGTCTTTGAAAAAAATCCAACAAAATAAAGATGCCTATCTCTTGAGAGGCACCTGCCTCATCCGTTTGGAGAGTGCTGCGGCTGTAGGAGGCACTCCTGTTGCAACAGCCGACTTGTCGTGCCTTCCCGGAATATAATAGATATCGTCCTTGTTCACCGGACGGATATAGTCATACCATCCGAAATTTGGCAGGAAATCTTTTGAAGGTGGTATTTGTGTCATGGGATAAAGCACGCCTTCCGACTTGGAAGCCCATATCTTGTCCAACTTGCGTTCTTTGCCGAGGAACATCCTCATCGTGTCGGTTTCAAGATAGACCATGCCGATAAGCGAACTGTCTTTCTCCTCTACGGGATAATAAACTGTTTGCACATTGCCAATGGCTTCACTCATCTGTATCTGCCCGTCCTCGAAGTATGCATTCATCAACTTGGACGTGATTTGGTTATAATATACCTTTCCCGGATGCTCATAGTCGTGCATCATTTCTATGGACAGGGCCTTGGACATCACATGTGCTTCACGCACTGTGGAGTCGTTCATGAAGACCTTTATGCTGTCGCCTAAAAGCTGCCGGTTTGCATTCCACGCTATAGGGTCGAAATACATGGTGAGACTGGAGTCGCGCGAACAGACCACCAGGGAATCGCACACCGCCTGGACATCTTGCCGGAACATCCTCACCTTTTTATAGCAATGCACCTTGCGGTACATGGAATCGGTGTCGAGATAGAATGTCTCCACCCTTATCGTGTCGGCATGCATGTAAAGGGTGTCTTTCTGGGAGTAGTCCATGAACACAGGATTCTTTGTCGCCACACCTTGCCCTGTCTTTTCATCATAGTCCACAGCATCCGCCACCAATTGGTTCTTGTTCTTGTGGTCTACATATTTCACGCTTCCATACCCACTGCTCTTCTTGGTGTTGCTGTCATAGAACAAGCTGTCGCCAGTGATGGTCCTGATGTCGTTGGCTATGGACGACTTGTCGAACAGTTCCACCTTGTCGGTATCCATATAGAAGAAGCAGTTGGTGGTTTCCACATCATAGCCATCACGTATGGAATGTATGACCGACTTGGACCAAGACGGAGCACCACCATTGGGAGGGTACACGGTCTTTCCACCCATGACATGGGCCTTCTGGGTCTCCGACTCATAAAACAAGGTGTCGGTGGTGATGACATGTGTTTTCGTCTTCAATGTGACGTCATAGAAAAACTCCGCCTCCTTGCTCGTAAGGTTGTATTTTCCCCAGTCACTGCTTAGCGTCATGCCCTTGGCCCTGTCGGCATAATTGCCTCCTTGGTCATAATACACTATGTCGAATTTCCTGTCATAGACGAGATTGTCGGTGTGCAGTTCAGATGTCTTGCGATGTATCACGATGACATTGCTTTGTGCATGGACCATCTCCCCGTCCGACCTTCCGTCATAGAAGGCAGTGTCGCACTTTATTTCCAAGGTGTCGCCTTGAAGCATCCTGACATGTCCGAAAGCCTGGAATGTGTTTTCTTGTTGCTTGAAATAGGCACTGTCGCAATAGAGCACGGTGCCGCGATGCCTGAATTTCACCTTTCCTCTCACCACCTGAGTGTCGTGCCTCTTGTATTCGTCGAAATACAACGAGTCGGCATGGTCGAGGTATATTCGTTCGTCTTGAACTTTCGTCTTTCTCTGCGCTGCCACATTTTGCGTTAGACAAAGTCCAAACAGGCATAGAATCAGCACTATGATTCCATGCCCGTTACTATGTGTGTTGCGGCAGCGAGATGATGTCATTTCACCCAACCTTTATATTGGAAGTCGCACTCCTTGTATCTGTCGTCCATCCTCACGTAAGTGTTCTTCAGCTTGTCAGATATCCATGAATTCAGCATGTCGTTTCTTCTCTTTTCCAACACCACATCCTTCATGGTCTGGAAGTCCTCGGTGATGGTGGCCCGATGGCTTTCCACACGCGACTTGAGCTTTATTATGGCAGCCACTGTCTTTCCTTTGTTGTTTATCATCTCAAAGGCTTCCGAAACCTCTCCCACCTTTAGTTTTTCCACAGCCCTTGCCACCTCGGTGGGCAAGTCCTGCATGCGGAACTTGGAGGTACGTGTCTGAGTCTGCTCCGACGTGTTCGCCATGAGTCCATGGTTGCTTTTGGTGTCTTTGTCGTCAGAGACGTAGGTGGCGGCATCGTCGAATGTGAACTTGGCATCCCTTATGTCATTGGCTATGGAGTCGAGCTGTGCCTTGGCGGCATTGACATTGTCTCTTGTGACACGTGGCTTGAGCAGTATGTGCCTCACGTTGATTCTCTCACCGCGCTTGTCTATTAGTTGGATTATATGGAATCCAAATTGCGACTCCACGATTTTTGACACCTTGTTGGGGTCGGTGAGGTTGAATGCGACACTTGCGAAATCCGGGTCGAGGTGTGCCTTGGGGGTGAATCCTATCTCACCACCCTGCCTGGCAGAGCCATCTTCGGAATAGAGACGTGCCAATGTGGCAAAAGTGGTCTCACCCTTGTTCACGCGGTCGGTGTATTCACGCAGCAAGTCCTTCACCCTGTTTACTTCCTCTACGGAAACTTTGGGCTGCCGGGTGATGATCTGCACCTCCACCGTAGTGGGAACCATGGGTATGCTGTCCTCTGGCAAGTCCTTGAAATAATTTCTCACCTCTGCAGGCGACACCTTCAAGTCCTTCACCAAATGCATCTTCATTTTCTGGATAAGCTCCCTGTTCCTGAAATCATCGTGCATTTGCTGGCGCATCTGCCCTATGGTCTGCTTGCGATACTCTTCCAGTTTTTCCTTGGACCCATCAGCCAGTTGGATCCAGTAGTTGATTTGGTCGTCTATGCTCTGAGTGATTTCAGACTCTGTCACCTCGATGCTGTCGATGGCAGCCTGATGCAAGAAGAGTTTTTGCACGGCAAGCTGTTCTGGAATGACACAATCGGGGTTGCCATCCCATCTCAC
>CAMJLI010000169.1 GCA_946406585.1 uncultured Prevotellaceae bacterium
ATCGCAGCATTAGCATGTTTCTTCATGCAGTCAGTGTCAACATTCGCAGATGACAAGATCATTCCAGCAAGCCAATTGCCTGCCGCAGCAACCAACTTTGTGAAAACCAACTTCCCAGGACAGGCCATCTCATATGCCTCAGTCGATAGGGACTTCTCAGGAACCAAGTACGAGGTAACGCTCAACAATGGAGTGGAGCTCGACTTCGACAAGAGTGGAACTTGGGACAAGGTGGACTGCAACTTCAGCGCCGTTCCCGCCAACCTCGTGCCGGCAAACATCGCCAACTATGTGAAAACCAACTTCCCAGGTACCTCCATCATCAAGATAGACAAGGAACGATATGGCTACGACATAGAACTGTCCAACGACCTTGAACTGAAGTTCAACAAGAAGGGACAACTAATGAACATCGATGACTGAAAGGAGGTGATATAAGGGAATAGAAAAAAAAGAGAATCATCAAATAAGCAAAGGGCAAGGAGGGTGTGTCAACAAAACGACATGCTCTCCTTGAGTTTTGTGGATGAAATAGCGGGTATGGATGACGTCAGTCTTTCATCCCCTCCAAATGAGTGATGATGTCCGCAAAGTCATCTATTATGTAGTCCGCTCCTTCTTCTTCCATCTCTTCTTTTGTTCCATTGCCATAGGTCACACCGATGGTGGTGCAACCGGCGTTTCTGCCCATCATGATGTCGTAGCGTGCATCACCCACCACGACGGCTTCCTCTGTTGCATGTCCCGTGATGGCCAATGTCTTGTTCACCATGTCGGGCTGTGGCTTGGGGTTCTTTACGTCTTCGCAACTTATCACCAGCGAAATGTAGGGCTTCAGGTTCAGGTGTTGCACAAACTCCATCAGCGACTGGGTTGCCCTGCTGCTGGCTATAGTTAGCGTATATCCTTTTTCGTGAAGCTGCTTGAGGGTGTCCAACACATGAGGGAAGAGGGGCACCACTCCATGCGTGTTGTCTATTTCGAAGATTTTCTTGTACACCTCCACGCACTTGTCTCCCATCTCATCCGACATGCTGATGAGATTGGTGAAGGTTTGCTTCAGCGGCAGTCCTATCATCTTCTTGCATTGCTCGCGAGACCGTGGTGGAAGACCCAGATGCTTGATGGTCTTCTGCATGGTGTTGATGATAAGCGTCTGTGTGTCGCCAAGGGTGCCGTCAAAATCAAGAATGATTATTTTCTTCATCATTGGAGATAAGGAATGGAGTTGTAGAAATTAGGGGAGAAGGGGAAAGGACTCGTCTAATTCGGTGTGAGGGCTTTTCATTTGGTCGGCAGTGGGAAGTGCCGCTGTTGGTATGACTATTGCAATGGTTTTCATCCTTACATAGTCTTCAGAGAGGAACATGAATCCGCGGTATGGGCCTTTCTTTCCCCAAGAGTTCTTGCACATGTAGTATTTGCGCCCTTGCTTGTCGTGTGCCATGCCCACGATGGCCATGCAGTGGTCGTCGGTGGTCTTTTGGCTGTCGAAGTCCATCTGCCTGCGTCTCTGCGTCGCTTCGGTGCTCTTTCCATCCCACCTGCCCACGCCTTTTCTGAAGCTGAATTTTGGTTCGGTTGCGTCTCCCTCCCAACATACGGGATGCCCCGTGGTGATGGCGCTGTCGATGTATGCCATCATGGAGTCGAGCGGAACATTGAGAAAATCGTCCTGATAAAGGTTGTCGGGCACTTCAAGCACCACTTTTGAGCCAAAGGGATGATGGGTGAAACTTGTGATTCCCACGTATTCGCCAACCTGGCAGATGCTGTGTGCAAATTCTATCGGTGTGTATTGGCAACTGAGCATAAACACCCATTCTGGTGCGAATCCAAGATGCGTTTCAAGTTGTTGTGTGATGTCTTTGTCGAGCTTTTCTATTCCCGAGAGGTGTGCCTTATGGCTGTCGGCTGTTTGTTGCATTGCGCTCAGCAACGACTTGTAATCTACTTTGTCGGGCTGTCGGAATGAATTGTAGGGCATGGCTCCATAACGTTGTAGCAACTTAAGTGTCATGGTTGACATGCCACGCATGGTCATTTTATGAGCATCTTTCTTTGCATAACGCGTTCTTGCCTGTTCTGCCAAGGCATTGCGACCAACGTAAACTGCCGAGAGATTCACGGAGTCGCCCTGCATGAGGTGCTCTGACTCTATTGTTGCCAACATGGCATAAATCCAACAAAAGTTGCTGTTGCCCTGTGACTTCACAGGAGTGGTCTTGAGCATCACATCAATATGGAAAGCCTCTGGTGGGGTATCACCATCTTTGCCACCATGCTTGTAGCACTGAGTGAGGCATAGGGCTGTCAGAAGCAGAAAAAGGACATTTCGCATGGATTATTGGCTGAGCACTTCTATTCCTTTCTTGATGATGTCGTTGGTTTCGTTGAATACTTTGTAATATTCGTTCATGTCCCATAAGTCGCGGGCTATCAAAGCTTTAAGTTGGGTGCGAAGATAGGGCAGGGTGGTGTTCAGTTCTTCATCGTCCTTTGGCTTCAACTTGTCGGCTTCAGCCTTTTCGAGTATTGAGTTGACAAGACTTGCAGGCACCTCGAAATTGGTGTTGAAATCTTCAAAATCCTTGTATTTCTTCTTCAGTGCTTTCCTGTTCTCATCAATATACCTCATGTTTGCATTGATGATGTAGCTTTTAGCCGACAACTGCCTGTGGAACTTGGTGTATTTCACAGTGTCGAGAGGAACGAAGACATCGGGCATTATGCCACCGCCACCATATACCACGCGTTTCTCACGCAAGGTCTGGAATTTCAATGAGTCGGCGAAATGGATGCTGTCGGCATTGGTCATCTCTCCGTTTTTGAAACGTTTGTCCAGGTCGTTTGCGTAGTCTTTCTTGTCGCCTTTTGTGTAGGGCTTCTGTATGCATCGTCCTGATGGCGTGTAATAGTGGGCGATGGTGAGGCGTATCATCGAACCGTCGTCAAATTCCACGGGGCGCTGCACGAGGCCCTTTCCGAACGAGCGGCGGCCCACGATGGTGCCCCTGTCCTGGTCCTGGAATGCGCCTGCCGTGATTTCAGATGCCGAGGCGCTGTATTCGTTGACAAGCACCACCACTCTGCCATCGAAAGATTTCGAGCCATCGGCATAGTAGTCGTGGCGTGGCGTGCGCCGTCCCTCGGTGTATACTATCATGTCGCCCTTGTCGAGGAACTCGTTGACAATCCTCACAGCAGACTGCAGGTATCCGCCGCCGTTGTCTTCGAGGTCGATGATGAGGTCTTTCATGCCCTGTTCGCGCAGACGTTGCATCGCGCTCATGAATTCATCGTATGTGGTGGCGCCGAAATTGTCGATTCTGATGTAGCCAATGCCGGGACGTATCATGTATGAGGCGTCGAGGGAATACACAGGTATCTTGTCGCGTACCACGGTGAACGGCAGCAGCTCCTTTATGCCTTGTCGCAGGATTTTGAGGTTCACCTTTGTGCCTTTCGGCCCTCTCAGGCGGCTCATTATTTCCTCCCTCGACATCTTCACACCGGCAATGGCGGTGTCGTTCACCATGACGATGCGGTCGCCGGCGATGATGCCCACTTTCTGGGATGGACCGTTGGATATGGTCTGTATCACCACCAGCGTGTCCTCCATCATGTTGAATTGCACGCCGATGCCCTCGAAACTGCCTTCGAGCGACTCGTTCATGGCCTTCACCTCCTTGGCGTTGGAATAGGTGGAGTGGGGGTCTAGCTTTTCAAGCATTCCCCGGATGCCGTCCTCTGCCATTTTTGCCTCGTCCACATCCTCCACATAGAGGTTGCTGATGGCCATCATTGCCATGTTCAACTTGTTGCGTGGTGTTGATGCGTTGAGCAGCAGTTGTGCTTGCATGCTGAGGCATGACAATGCTATTGCTATTGTGGTAAGTATTCTTTTCATGATGCTGTTTCTTCTTCGGGTATGTCTTCTTCTATAACGAGATTGTCGATGATGAAATTCTGTCTCTCCATAGTGTTCTTTCCCATGTAATATTCCAGGAGCTGCTGCACTTGGTCGTTTTTGTGCAATGTCACTTGTTCCAGTCTCATGTCGGGTCCGATGAAATGCACAAACTCCTCTGGAGATATTTCTCCCAGTCCCTTGAAACGGGTGATTTCCGGGTCGGGTCCCAGGTCGTGTATTGCGCTGATGCGTTCCTCGTCGTTGTAGCAGTAGCGTGTGACATAGTCGCTTTTCTTTTCTCCTGGGGCACGTTTCTCATCGGCTTCGGCGATGATTTGCTTGTTCTTTATTTTTGTCCGCCTTGCCCTTACCCTGAATAGAGGTGTCTGCAACACATAGACGTGTCCTTTCTTGATGAGGTCGGGGAAGAACTGCAAGAAGAATGTGATGATGAGCAGTCGTATGTGCATTCCGTCAACATCGGCATCGGTTGCCACAATCACCTTGTTGTAGCGCAGGGTGTCGAGTCCCTCTTCTATGTCGAGAGCAGCTTGCAAGAGGTTGAGCTCTTCGTTTTCATAGACCACTTTCTTTGTCAGCCCATAGCAGTTGAGTGGCTTTCCTCGCAGTGAGAACACTGCTTGTGTGTTTACATCCCTGCTCTTGGTGATGCTTCCGCTTGCAGAGTCACCTTCAGTGATGAATATGCAGCTTTCTTCCTTGCGGTCGTTTTTCGTATCGCTGTAATGGATGCGGCAGTCGCGCAGTTTCCTGTTGTGCAGGTTGGCTTTTTTCGCCCTTTCTCTTGCCAGTTTTGTCACGCCAGCCATTGCCTTGCGTTCTTTTTCGCTCTCTGCTATCTTCTGCAGCATGGTTTCTGCCACGTCGCTATGTTTGTGCA
>CAMJLI010000170.1 GCA_946406585.1 uncultured Prevotellaceae bacterium
ATAGGTCAACACCAATATTTTAATTGCGAATACTTGGTAATCAGAAAGACAAGATAATGATTCTTTTGAGTTTTGACACCGAAGAATTTGATGTTCCACGCGAACATGGAGTGAATTACTCACTCAAACAAGGCATGGAGGTATCTGTCATAGGAACAAACAGAATACTTGACGTGCTGAAAGACAATGACGTGAAAGCCACTTTCTTCTGCACAGGCAACTTCGTGGAGAATGCCCCAGAAACAATACAACGCATCAAGGATGAAGGACATGAATTGGCATGTCATGGCGTAGACCATTGGGAGCCGAAGGATACCGACGTGATGGAGTCGAAGAGAATACTCGAGGCAGCCACGGCGCAAAAAGCAATGGGATACAGGCAGCCAAGGATGTTCCCCGTTAGCGATGACAGCATAGCAAAGGCAGGCTATCTTTACAACTCGTCGCTCAATCCAGCCTTCATCCCTGGCAGATACATGCATCTCACCGATCCAAGGACATGTTTCATGAAAGGCGATGTGGTGCAGATACCTGCATCGGTGACGCCAATGTTGCGATTCCCCCTTTTCTGGCTCTCCTTGCACAATTTGCCGGAATGGCTCTACCACTGCATGGTGAGAAGGGTGCTCAAGAAAGATGGATACTTCGTGACATACTTCCACCCGTGGGAGTTTTATGAGCTCAAGGAGCATCCAGAACTAAAGATGCCCTTCATCATACGAAACCATAGCGGACGCCAAATGATGCAACGGCTCGACAGGTTGATAAAAATGCTAAAGGGGCATGGACATCAGTTTGGCACATTCACCCCCTTCGCCTTGGAACAAAAGAAACGGCTCACTCGATGACGCCGTGTCCTAATGACAATGACTCCACTTTCAAACAATAATTTCTAAGACATGATACAACTGGCCATAGTTTCACCATGCTACAATGAGGAGGAAATACTCCAGACGTCGGCAGAAAAACTCAACAGCCTATTTGACGGGCTAATCGAAAAAGGCAAGATATCACCCAAAAGTTTTGTGCTTTTGGTAAATGATGGCAGCAGCGACCGTACATGGGAGATTATCAGGCAACTGCACAATGATAACAGACGATTCAAGGGACTTTGCCTTGCACGGAATGTGGGTCACCAAAATGCAATCATGGCTGGCATGATGCAGGCAAAGGACATGGCGGATGCCGTCATCACCATTGATGCCGACTTGCAGGACGACATCAACTGCATAGAGCAGATGATAGATGCATACGAAGAAGGCTACGACATCGTGTATGGTGTGAAGGTGTCGAGGAAGGCCGACCCGGTGATGAAAAGGATGACCGCAGTGGCCTTCTATGAGTTGCAGAAGAAGATGGGGGTGGAGAGCGTTTTCAATCATGCCGACTTCCGATTCCTCAGCCGCAGAGTGCTTCAGGCCCTCTCGCAATATGGGGAGCGAAACCTTTATCTGCGCGGACTGATACCCCTTGTGGGCTATGACTCCACAACAGTGGATGATGTGATAACTGAAAGGCAGGCAGGACAGTCGAAATACACTCTCGGGAAGATGCTCAACCTGGCTCTCGACGGCATTACATCGTTCTCCGTAAAGCCCATCTATTACGTCATGTACCTTGGTGTCGCTTTCATCTTTATAAGCATCCTCATAGGGATTTACGTGCTCTACTCGCTCATCTCAGGCACGGCAGAGCATGGATGGGCCTCCATCATGCTCAGCATCTGGCTGGTGGGCGGCATCTGCATCCTAAGCATCGGCGGTGTGGGGTTGTACATCGGAAAGATGTATGTCGAGGTGAAGCACAGACCACTCTATTCAGTCAAGGAATTCCTCGACTGAAGTTTTGCCAATAGAAAATACTCCATAAGCATTTTCCTCGGCTGACGGATTACTGACCGCCAGCAGGGGAAAGCGCATTTTGCTTGTCAAACTTCAGCAAAACCATCGGCTGGCCGGTCACCCGCTGCTCGCCAGAGTCGTAAACCTTGGTGAAGCGGTAACCCTCTTCCTCGAATTTCGGCAACCACCGCTCGGCATCGTAGATGCCTATCATGAGGAAGCCCGACGAAGGCTTGTCCTTGTAGAAATTGGCCACGCGGTCGTGAAGGTAGAAATTCATCTCAAAGTAATGCACCGGGTCACCCTTGGCAAGCACGCCGGACTCGATGAACTCATATAACTTGCCTTTGTCTTCGGGAACTATCTCATCCACCTTGGCGGCAATGCCTTTCACCGATTTGGCATTGAGCACGGCAGGCTTGTAGATGGCATCCACATGCAGGTAGATTGCCAATATCAATGCCATTACACCCCAGAAACTCTTTTTATTCTTCCACCATCCTGCCAGCACAGCCACGCCAAGGACTAACAGCAGCCATTGCCACCACACACCAGCCTGCTGCAGATGCAGGGCCATGGAGTAGTTCTGAAAACCATGACTCCCATGAAACCAATCCTTGTCGATAGGAATCCATTTCAGCACAATGAAGGCGAATACCAGCAAGAGTCCAACTACAGAGAGGAAACCACAATAGCCAGTCCAGATGCGAGGGTGGCGCTGGTGTATCCACAACAGCATTTTAGCCACGAAATATGCAATAAATGGATAGATAGGCATCAAATACACGCTTCGCTTGCTCTGAGGGAAGCAATAGAACACGAAAATGACCACGATTGCCAAAAATGAGAACAGGTCGAGTGGTTCGGCTGTGCGACTACTGGATGCCATTTGTGAAAATATGTGTTTCTTGCTTCCTTTGTCATTCGAGGTGTGGTACTTTCTCATCCCCTTCCAGTCTGCGACAAACAACGCCATCAGCGCCAGGATGACCCATGGCAGATAGCCGGGCAAAAGGGTGATGAAATTGTAGTACCATGGTTCCACGCATGAGTCGTATGACATGGTGTTGGTCATGCGGCCAACATTCTCTTCCATCACAAGGTCTATGAATTCCTGTCCGCCTTGTTGCCATGCTGCATAATACCAGATGGCAGGCAAGACAAGCGACAGCAGTCCGAAAGCCAGCATCGAGAAGAAGGCGCGGAAGAAGTTCACTCCACGGCACAGGAGGAAAATGCCGGTAACCAAGCACGGCAGCAGTGCTCCTATAGGTCCTTTGGTTAGTGTGCCAAGGCTCATGAAAAGGATTGCCAATAATGGTATGCCATGCATCCCCCGCTCATGCCAACGATAGAGCAACATCAGCGCCCCCACGATGAATAGTGTCAGCACCATGTCTACACGGCAGTTGAAACCCTGCCGGTGAAGTTCCCATGAGGTGAAAGCCACCAATGCCGTCGCAAGAGCCAACTTCTCGTCGCGACGATGCCCGAAGAACAGGAACGTGCCGATGGTGAGCAATATATAGGCAATGGCCGATGGAACGCGGGATGTGAATTCGGTGACCTCGCCCCAGATGCTGCTGACTGCTGCCACAGTCCAATAGAAAAATGGTGGCTTGTATGCCATCTCGCCCACACTGTTGCGAGGCAATATCCAGTTGCCTGACTCGATCATCGTGTAACTTACTATGCTCTCACGAGGCTCCCCCTTGGTGTTGTATTCGTAAATGCCCAAGAAGGGGATGACGGTGAGCAAGCAGATAATGAGCAGCAGCCACATCGTCTTGTTTAATCTCTTGTCCATCTTGATTGTTTTTTGCCTGTTTTTATGTTTATACTGCAAAATTACACTCTTTTTTGGATTTATATTGCTGTTTTTATGTGTTTTTGTTGTTTGTTGGACATTTTAAGGTTGCTGTCATCTCATGCCTCGTTTTTTTTTACTAACTTAGCGGCCGAAAATAAAAAACGTGGAAGGCAATAGGAAAAAACGTATTAACCGCTTGCTAAATGTCATGCAAATATTTGAACACCTAACTTTTTTTCAACATTCTTTTATGAAACGACTTAACTCAAGAATCATCTGTCGTGTTGTCGCATTCGTGGCATTGACATTCCATAGTCATGCCATGTTCGCAGGATTCATGACGATGGACACGACAAGGCAAGACCTGCCAATGATAGCAATCACCACCAGCACAGCACTCAATGCACGGGAAAAGGTGGAAGCCCACATGAAGACCGATGGCTATGATGGCGGCATTGGAATAAAATTGCGTGGTAATAGTTCGCTTGGAAACAATCAGAAGAAATACACGATAGAGACTATTGAGGCCGACGGCAAGGAGAAGGATGTTAGTCTGTTGGGGATGCCAGCCCACAGCAAGTGGGTGCTGCTTGCACCATACAACGACGTCTCCATGGTTCGTGACCCCCTGGCATTCCATATCTGGCGCGACATGGGACATTGGGGACCACGGACGGTGATGTGTGAACTGACAATGGATGGCGATTATCGAGGCATTTACGTTCTTTCTGAAGCCATCAAACGAGGGGCAGACCGCGTGAACATCAGCAAGTTGAAGAAAAGTGACATCGATGGCCGCGAAGTTACGGGAGGTTACCTGTTGCGCATCGACACCTTCGACGAAGACGATGCCACCTTCACTTCCAAGGTGCCGGGCATAGGTGAAGGCAACATGACAAGCGAGGTCATCTGGTCGTGCATCTACCCTAAGAAGAAAAAACTGCAGCCCGAACAATTTGCATACATACAGAGTTATGTAGACACAGTGGAGGCTGTGATACAGTCAGACTACTTCGCCGACCCGGAGAAGGGATATGCACACTATATCGATGTGGCCTCTTTCGTGGACTATTTCATTCACACGGAATTGAGCCTCAATGCCGATGCTTACAGGCGTAGTGCGTATTTCTACAAGGAGAAGCAAAAAGCCGACGGCAC
>CAMJLI010000171.1 GCA_946406585.1 uncultured Prevotellaceae bacterium
CTCGCTTGTCTCTTCCTCAGCATAAACACTGATTTTGGCATTCTCAGACACCACTCTGAAAGTTGTATTCTTGTCAGTATATGTCTTTGGGAGACGGCACTCAAAACCATAATCAGTAGCAGTCACGTCATATCCGTCGATGATGATGTTGTTGATACGTGCCAAAGTGGCGTCAAACTCACCACGAAGCCACACATCATCAAGGTCGAACTGGTTGTCGCCATTGACATTGTTTCCTGCTCCCTTCCAGTTTTTAGCGGGGAAAATGCGCACATAGGCTTTCTCCTGCTTGCCAATGGGCAGGCTGACCTTCTGGTTCACCCACCGATTGTAACTTGCACCAGTAAGGTATTCATCGCCTACTATTGTCCATGTGGTTTTGTCTGTGGAATAGGCTATGGCATAGAATTGCAGCGAACTGTTATGGCCTGCGGCGTTCAGTTCCAGCTCCATGTCCTTTTTGTAGTTCTTGGTGCCTATCTCTATCTCAAAATAGTTGTATGGGTTCTGGTATCCGTAAGCCTTTCCGTCGGGGAATGCCACAGAATTGTCACCATAAGTGAAGCTTGTGTTTGGCTCCAATGGTGTTGGCACCGGGCTTGTCATATGCAGGGCGGAGCCATCGCAGTTGATGGCTTGAACCTCCAAATAAGCACCTTTGTTGTCTTGTGCCGGCACCTGGTTGGCCTCCACGGCAAGAGTCGACCTGTAAGCTGTCAGCGTGGCATCATCGGAGGAAAGGAAGGTCTCATTGGCTCTCAATTTTACATTGTGCAAGTTGACACTGCCATTGCCTGTCACAGCCGTGGCATTAGGGGTTCCGATGCCGTCTTTCACGGTATAATCATAGTTGAAAGACCAATGTGCAGCAGTTTCCTGCCCCATTGAAAAATTAGTGAAGCATAGGGCTGATATAAGCAGCCCTATGCCTTTCTTGCAATAAGCGTTCATGCTATTACTTTTGTATGTACTTGCGTCCGTTCTTTATAACGATACCCTTGTAGCTGTCGTCCACTTTCTGGCCAGCCAAGTTGTAAATGGCATTGCCATACTTCCTGACGGTAGTCACTTCCATATCGCGGATGCTTGACTCACCACCACGTGTGATCACAAGTTTTGTGATGAAGAGGTTGGTGCCGGTCATGGAGCGTGTCAGTTTGAACGAGGTGCAGCCAGCAGCAGCTTCCGGCACTACGTATGTTTGTGTCGATGGCTCTGTATTGGTGTCATAGCCAAGATCTATGAAGGTCTTGCTGTCATCAAAGAGTTCTGTGCCGTTGCTGAACAAGAAGTAAGGAGTGGAGATCTTTGTGTCATCACCCTTGTTGGTGTATGCAGTGACAGCAATTTCATCGTTGGCTTCCAAGGCATTGTCGAGAGTGATGACAATACGTGGAGTCTTGTTCTTCTCATATCCTTCGTCATTGACGTTGGCTTTGTTGCCATTCAAGCTCAATGTGTAGAATGTTGTGCCGGCTGCGGAAGTGTTGGCATAGTTCACGCGGTTCTCACCCTCGTCGCCACCTTCGAATGTAGCCTTGCCACCCTTCTCGATGGCACCTGTTGCAGAACCTTCCCATGAGAAGATGGCAGCATCTACAGGTGTTTCATTTGCTGCAGCTGTAAACGTGATGCGCTTGATGTTGACATGGAAATTGGCATTCACATCACCATTGTAGCTTCCGGGCACGATATTTCCATTCTGGTCTATGTTGTATTTCATTGTCAGGGTGTATTCGCCAGCGGGAAGCACTGGTGTCTGAGGAATGTTGTCGAAGTCCTTGTAAATGGTCCAGAAATCGCCAGGTGCACCTGTTGGGTCGAGGTTGAACATCTTGTTGTAGACCTCGTTGCCGGATGCATTTGTGATAATCCAAGTCATGAACATGCCGTCCATTGGTGTAGCATAGTTGATGCTCATCTTATAAGCAGCCTCCTTGGAAATGTTGATTTTAAACTTGGCAACATCACCAGCAGAGGGATAGTCTAGACGCGGGCAGTTCTCGTCGCCCTCACCCATGTAGTGCAAGGTCTTGTTACCTTGCGATTCCGAAGTGTCAACAGTAGAGAGGTCGATGTCGAAAGAGTCGCCGCTGCCACCAGCCTCGGTGAATGTGATGTCCTTCACATTGGTAGTGAAGTTTTCATAATTGGTACCTTGGTGGAAGGTCAATTTCAAGGTATAATTACCTATAGGTAGCACGTCTGTGTTGGGCAGAGAAGTGTTGTGTCCCTCTGGCTTGAAAGCCCAGTCGCCTCCGTCAACACCAGTGCAAACCACATTGGCAGTCTGGCCATAGACCGTAGTTCCATTGGCATCGGTAATCAAGAAGTCGATGGTGACAGGCTCACATGGTGTGGCTGTATCGAAAGAGATGGCATAAGCCGAATTCTTGGTGTTGGTGATGGGGAACGAAATCACATCACCATCGCCTACCCAGTTGAAGCAGTTGCTTTCATCACAGCTTGGGGTGCTTCCCCATGAGCAGTTCTTCTCAAAAGTGGCCTTGCTGCCATCGAGGACGCCGGGGATGTTCAGCCCAAGTTTGTTGTCATTTGGATCTTCCTGCTGAGCTTCTGAATCCAAGAATTCTATCTTGGAGATGTTGACAGTGAGCGATTGTCCTTCCTCCAGATTGTCGTATGTCATCACCAGAGTGTAGTTGCCTGCCGGCATTGGATTGGTGGTGGGAAGGCTCTTGTTAGGCTTCTTGTCACCAAAACCGCCAACGGCATAAGGCTCTGTTGTGGCATCGTAGAACACGCTGCCATCAGCAGCTGTGATTTGGAAATTGATTACCACCTGCGACTGGTTTGTACCACCATAGCTGATGATGTTGTACTTGGTGTCGGCCTGGGTGTTCTCGAATTGAATGGTGGCAGTGTTGCCCTTGGTCATCCAGTCGATTTTCGAACCATCCCATCCTGCCGGGTCATGTAGCGTGCCAGTACCGGCATCTACAACGGTGGTCGAAAGGTCCAGTTCGCCAGGAATCTTCGACTGTGCTTGAACTACCATTGC
Organism: uncultured Prevotellaceae bacterium; assembly: GCA_946406585.1. The sequence goes on from CAMJLI010000171.1 coordinate 3,023, forward strand.
TCCACATACAAGGAGCATCAGCGTTGCAAAAAGAGTAGAGAATCTTTTCATACTGCAATAATGTTTACTTGGTTAATAAAATAAGTTTTTAAGTAGGAATTCAAAATAATCAATCATATCTATCATCAAACTGGTGTTTCATTGTCGAGCATTTATGAACACCTCGTTATCTCTTTGCAAAGGAAAGAATAAAACATAGAAAGGTAAGGGTAATAATCGTTAGAAAAGGTGTAAATTTTGTGCCAGGAGCAAATATCAAACAGGTTTTGCCACCATATTACACCGATTTACAAACCATCAATACAACAACATCGGCATTGAAAAAGAACAAGTTGCGGCAAATAATGAATAAAAAAGAAGAAAAATGAAGACTCCTTTCCTTTTATATCTGAAAAACCGTAATTTTGCATTCACAATAAATTGAAGCAATGAACTGCCGGTCCATCATACTATTTTTCGCCTTTTGTGTTGGGGCATGTGTTTCATCCGCATTGGCACAGCCCGAATTTTCGCAGCCACATGGCATATACAAAAGCAGAAACCTGACTGTAGCTATTACAAGTGCTGATGCCGACGCAATCATCACATATACCACCGACGGAAGCGAACCTTCGCCAAACAGTACAAGATATTCGAGGCCGCTGACAATAAACAAGACAACCATCTTGCGTGCTGCGGAGGTGAAAGGCGACACCTTGAGTTCACCCATCTCCACAGCGAGCTATTTTTTCATCAATTCCATAATAGACCAACCTGACTGGCCAGAAGGCTATCCAAGGGAATGGGGAGCCTACACGCAAATAAGCGGCACTGCCAAGGGTGACTACGGAATGGACGAGGAGATGACGGCAGTACCCTACATCAAAAACAAAATTTCTGAGGGCATTGAATCGCTACCCATCCTCTCCATAGTATCTGACAAAGACAATTTCTTCAGTCACGAAAACGACCCCGACCGTGGCGGCATATACATATACACCGGACCGCCCGTGGGTGACAACACTGGATACAAGTGGACTCGTGCTGCCAACATAGAACTCATCGGCGGACCACAACGCCATGACCTCAACGTAGGTTGCGGGGTGCGCCTTCATGGAGGACATGGCCGTCTGGCAGAAAAGAATCCCAAGCACTCCTTTCGCCTTGTGTTCAAGCAAGAATATGGTCCGAGCACCCTCAACTACCCTGTCTTCGGAGAAAACGAGCCCGACAAGTTCGACCAGCTGGTGCTGCGCTGCCACTTTGGCAATTCCTGGCAGCACTGGGCTGACGACAACCGCAACAAGGCTCAATACACTCGTGATGTGTGGGCACGACTAATGCAGAAGAAGATGGGCAACACCAATGTCAACGCCCTATACGTAAACCTGTTTCTTAATGGAATGTACTGGGGCATATACAACATAGCCGAACGCGTGGACGACCAATTTGGGAAATCCCACTTGGGAGGCAAGAAAAGCGACATCGACGTAATAAAGATAGAGGAAACGGGGGGCAACCACCTGGAAGCAAGCGAAGGCGACCTCACTGCATGGAACCAGATGGTGGAAATCGTATCGAAGAGCAAGGACAACAGATACTACCAGCAACTCGACACTTTGCTCAACATTGACAACTTCATCGACTACATGCTGCTCAACCAATATGCCGGCAACACCGACTGGGCGCACCACAACTGGCTTGCCATCCGTCGTCGTGGCGCCGACTCTGACGGTTTTCGCTTCCTCTGCTGGGACAGCGAGGTGATTTTCATCAATGAAAAAGAGAACGTATTGACCAAGAACGA
>CAMJLI010000172.1 GCA_946406585.1 uncultured Prevotellaceae bacterium
TCAAAATCAACGCCTCTGCATAATGCTTTGGAAATATGGAATCCGGGTATGCTTTAGCCACTAGTTTTCCAAACCCTTCCAAATCCTTGTCTATAAGCAAGTCGATAAGTTTATAGTCCAATTTGGCGCGTGCGGTTTTGGAGTAGTCAATCATCACGCTGTCAGGCAGCAAGATGTTTCTCATGTCTGCACTGTCAGGAGCCACCGTCCCCCCTTTCCTTGCTACTGGGAATTCAAAAAAATGTTCGCCGATAAGACCTTTTTTTGACAGTACAAAGGCCCTCAACGAGGTAAGATAATGGTCGGTGGCACTTGAGGCTTTCCCCACCTTGAGAGCCTTTGAATATTTTTCATCAGCCACGAGTCGCTCCATTCTCATCCTGTAATGGAAGGTTTCATCTGCATTGCTGAAAAGTCCCACCCCCATGAACATGACAACAAGAGTCAGCACGTTGACCCATGTGGTGCGTGACAAATATCCAATGCTTGCCGACTCGGGTTCAAAAGGCTCCACCTGTTTCAATCCCAAGGCCAGTCCATAAAAAAGGATCAGAAGGAGAGGAAAGGCAAGATACCACCATCCAAAGGAGAATCCTTGGTCTATATTGGAACTAACATCGGTAATGATGGTTAGGACAAGAAGAGAAGGGAAATAAGTCAGGGCATGAGCCCTTTTATTCAGTTTGGTTATTGCATGAACAACCCTTTGCAACAGAAACAGAGTGAGTGTGATGAGCACGGCTCCCACCATCCTCCCATAATGTGTCTTGCCCTCAGACAACACATGCTGGGCGGCAGCAAGCACGTCTGCCTGATAGAAGAACAGGTAGACAAAGGAGAACAAGCAAAAGGTGACAGCACATGCCACCTGATTATGGGAATTGAAAAAACGATTGGAATTCAATGCGATAAAAGGAGCGAATGAACAACAATAAAAGGACATCAAACAATCAAGAGAGCAGGATTTCTCCCGCTCTCCTTGACCATGTATCAATTTTTCTTAAGCACTACTGCCGAACGAGCCGGGATGTATAGTTTCAGCCACTCTTTGTGGTCCTCTACATATAGCGGGTCGTAATTGGTGAAGTGCGTTATCGTATCATCAGCCAGTCCATTGCCACCGAAATCCTTGGAATCCGTATTTAGCAGCACATCGTATGAGCCTGTCGGCACAAGGAACCCGTAATCAGCGAACGAACGATTTGGACTGAAATTGAAGACGAAAACGAGGTCGCCTCTCATGAAGGCAAGCACCTGGTCTCCATCGTTATGCCATATTTCCTGAACTGGAGTCTTTTGGAAATTCTTCTGGCTCTTGATCACCTCAAGCATTTTCTTGTCGAAATCCCCAAGCCAATGATAGCACAAGTCATGGTTGTCCACAAGATTCCACTGACGCCGTGCATACTTGTAACTCCATCCGTTACCCTCACGAGGGAAGTCTATCCATTCAGGATGCCCGAACTCATTACCCATGAAGTTAAGGTATCCACCATTGATGGCAGCAGCGGTCACCAGCCTTATCATCTTGTGCAGGGCGATGCCTCTATGAGCCATTTCGTTCTCGTCCCCTTTCTTGAAATGCCAATACATGTCGGCATCAATCAGTCGGAAGATGATGGTCTTGTCTCCCACAAGGGCCTGGTCGTGGCTTTCACAATAGCTGATGGTCTTCTCGTCGGGTCTTCTGTTTTTCACCTCCCAGAAGATGGAACTTGGCTTCCAGTTTTCGTCACTCAGTTCCTTGATGGTCTTTATCCAGTAGTCAGGAATATTCATGGCCATGCGATAGTCGAATCCATAGCCACCACTTTCAAAGCTGGCTGCCAGCCCTGGCATTCCACTCACCTCCTCGGCAATAGTTATCGCGTTGGGGTTCACCTCGTGTATCAGTTGGTTTGCCAAAGTGAGATAGCAGATGGCATTGTCGTCCTCATGTCCATTGAAATAGTCTCCATAATTGCAGAACGCCTCTCCCAGTCCGTGGCTATAATAAAGCATTGATGTCACACCGTCGAATCGGAATCCATCGAAATGATATTCCTCCAACCAGTACTTGCAGTTGGACAACAGGAAATGTATTACTTCATCCTTGCCATAGTCGAAGCAGAGGGAGTCCCATGCTGGATGTTCATGTTTCTCGCCCGGATAGAAGAATTGGTTGGGGTCGCCAGCCAGGTTGCCCAAGCCTTCCACCTCATTCTTTACAGCATGAGAATGAACGATGTCCATGATGACAGCCACCCCGTTCTTGTGAGCCTCGTCGATGAGAGCCTTCAGCTCTTCCGGGGTACCAAATCTGCTTGAAGCAGCGAAGAAGGAACTGACATGATACCCGAAAGAGCCATAATAAGGATGCTCTTGTATGGCCATTATCTGAATGCAGTTGTATCCGTCGGCGATGATTCGGGGCAGCACATTGTCCTTGAACTCTGTATATGAGCCAACCTTCTCGGCATCCTGCGACATGCCTATATGGCATTCATAAATGAGAAGCGGGTTGACATTAGCCTTGAATTTCTTTTTCTTCCATTCGTAAGGCTTCTCTGGATTCCACACCTGTGCGGAGAATATCTTTGTATTTTCATCCTGCACCACTCTTTGTGCCCAAGCCGGTATGCGTTCTCCTTCTCCCCCATTCCAATGAACGTGCATTTTATAGAGGTCACCATGCTTCATGGCTTTGGATGGCAACTTGAGTTCCCAATTTGGAGTGCCAGGGATTCTCTTGGCACGATATTTCTCTGTTTCAGTCCAATCGTTGAAGTCACCTACGAGGTAGATGTCTGTTGCATTTGGCGCCCATTCTCTGAACACCCATCCGCGAGCAGTCTTGTGCAGTCCGAAATAGTCATACCCCGATGCGAAATCCTTTAGTGAGGTTTTCCCATTTCGAGTCAACTGGTTGATTTTCCACACTGCATGGTCATGCCTTCCACGAATGGCATCCTCGTATGGTTCGAGATAAACATCCTTTGCCACCAAACCAATATGTTTTGGTTGTCTTTGCCTTGGAGCCTTTGTCTTGCTGTCGGCAACCTTTTTCTTCACAGTCTCGTTTTTCTTTGTTGTTTTCTCAGCCATGATAAGTAGTTTTATGTTGAGTGGTCTGAAAATATTAGCATTTCACCTTGAAGATGGCCTTCTTCAGTTCCTTTTCCTGAGAGATGCAGGGAGCATGTCCATCCTGTGGGAAGAACACGGCAAACATCCCTTTTTTGCATGTGACAAAACTCTGCGATGGCACACCAGGGAATTTTGTCATGTCTTTCACTTCATCGTAAGCCACTTCAGGCAGTTCGCAAGCAGGTATGTAGCCATATGTTTCATCCCCTGAAATGGGTATTTGAATGTCTGCCATCACCCTGTGAGTCTCCACGACGGCCTCTTCCGGTGTCTTTCCTTTAGCCATCTGTATGTTCACGAACAATTCATCCCCCTTGATGACATGCTTGCCTGGCTCCATTGCTTCAAGGTCATTCTCTTTGAGGAACTTCACCACGTCAGCAAACAAAGGATTCAATACAGCATACATCTCTAAATTCTGCAAAGTGTCTATAATCATAATTGTCAGTTATTTGTTGTTGATCATATTCATTCGTCATATCGTTGTCCGTCTCTGTAATATCCACGAGCAACAATTTGTCCATTTTTGTTTTTCTCGATGAAATTCCCGTCGCGCTCACCATTTTTGTATGCACCCTCAAAGCGTTTTCCGTCGGGTGTTTCCTCAATGCACTTTCCATGCCGTATGCCACGGTGGAAATTGCCCTTGAATCTGGTTCCGTCATGGAAATGGATAGTCACCACTCCCTCGAACTTTCCGTCGCGGTATTCCCCTTCGTACCTGTCACCATTTTTCTTGACGAGCCTTCCAGTGCCATTTTGCTTGTCTTTTATCCACTGTCCTGTGTACACATCTCCATTTTTCCAATAGTATGTGCCACTTCCCGACTTGTCTCCTTCAAGGAATCTTCCGGTATAAGAGTCTCCGTCGTGATATTTCACCGTCCCCATGCCTGTGCGTTCGCCTCTGATATACTCTCCTTCATAGACATCGCCATTGCTGAAGGTATACACACCTTTTCCATTGGGCAAGTCCTTTTGCCAAAGACCAACATATTTGTCTCCTCCCTCATAGAAATTGGTGCCTTTTCCAGAGCGTTCGTTGTCAAGCCAGTTTCCTTTATAGTAAACCCCTTTTCCCCAGTTGAACACACCATGTCCGTTTTTCATGTCGTTTTTCCACTGTCCCTCATAGTATTGTCCTGTGGAGAAAGTGTATTTGCCATTGCCCTCTCTTTTGTCGTGTGACCACTCTCCGTCGTAGACGTCGCCGTTATAATAGTACATCACGCCTTTTCCTTCTTGGTAGTCCTTGTACCAAAGTCCCACGTACTTGTTGTTGTTCATGAAATAGAAAGTGCCTCGCCCATGCTGTTGGTCCATGAGCCACTCCCCTTCATACCTCTCACCGTCGGAAAAGGAATACACACCATAGCCCTGCCTTTTTCCTTTCACATACTGGCCTTTGTATACGTCGCCATTCTTATATTTTGCAACTCCTTTGCCATGGGGCTTGTTGCCCATCATCTCGCCCGTGTAAGTGGCACCATCCTTGGTGGTGCAGGTGCCTTGCACAACTTTCTGGGCGTCCACTACGATGGGTGTCATCATGAGTAGCAGGAGTATCAATTTCGCAATATTCATTCTTTTCTTCGGATTTTCAGCCCAAAAGTAGTAAAAAATGAGCAAATCGGGAAGAAATTAGCATTTTTTATATGATTTGAAT
>CAMJLI010000173.1 GCA_946406585.1 uncultured Prevotellaceae bacterium
CTTCATTGAATTTGATAGTATTAAGGGTTAGACTTGTTTTCTTGGCAAATATAATCAAAAAAAAATACCGTCGTTTACCCCCCCGTTTAAAATATTAAATGTAAACTATTCTGCAACTTTCGATGATAAAATTCACCAAACACACACACCAAGCCCATCTTCTTCCTATTGTTTGGAATCATCTTCATTTAAAAAGAAAGAATCTTTCCGATATTTGCAAAAAAGTCGTATCTTCGCAAAATAAATAACTCATGATGAAGATAAAGGCAATTTTGTTAGTTGTTCATGCCATCTTTATGGGTGGAATACTTCCCCTTCAGGCACAAGAGCGGACTGAGGAGTTTACTGTAGCAACTCTCAATGTTGACGGACTCCCAGCCAAGTTGTTAGGCATCTCCATCAACCCAGAAGGCCCCGGCAAGAAATACACGCGGGAGATTGCCGACTACCTGCTTGAGAAAGACTATGACTTGGTGGGCTTTCAAGAGAACTTCAATTTCTATGACTATCTCTTCCCGAAACTTGAAATCAATTACAAGCACGACAAGTGCCTTGGCAAGATATTGGTAGAGAATTTTTCATTGCCCTACCCTTTCGACGGCATCAACCTCATCTGGCACAACGGCATCGTGTGTGATAGCACCAACAGCGTGAGATGGTCTGCCTCAAACGGTATTTTCGACCATTCCTGCGATGGACTGACAAGAAAGGGCTTCCGCCGCTATGCCCTCACGCTGATGGGCGGTTCACAAGTCGTCGTATACAATGGTCATTGGGATGCCAGCACTGATGTGGACGAAAAGAATGGCAAGGATGGGCCTGACCGCAAAGCCCGATTGAAGCAGTGGATACAGCTACGCGACACCATCATGAACAATCTTGATGACAGGCCCGTCATTGTGATGGGTGATGCAAATAGCTATTACTGTCGAGACAGCATTAAGCATCATTTCATAGATTTCATCGAGGCTTCAGGCAAGGCCAATGTTTTCGACGCATGGGTAGAACTGGAGCGCAACGGTGAATATCCTGCCATGGTGGAAGGGACTGTCACACAAGATGACGGTGCCAAAGGCTGGGTGCGCCAGGGCGAGGTGCTCGACAAGATACTCTTCATCAACCCCACCGAGGGCAACAGGCTGACAGCCCTCAGTTATGGAGTGGACAGCGTGGCTTTCATGCGCAGCGATGCCCCGGAAGTTCCACTGGGTGACCATTTCCCCGTGGCAGTAAAGTTTAGAATCGAGAACATCAGTCACGGTGGAGAAGAGACAGCAATCCGTGAAATGAATGGCTCTTCGCAGAAAGCTTCACTTAGTCAGGACTGGTATATGTTGGACGGCACACGTTTGTCTCGCAAGCCGACAGCCCCCGGTGTCTACATTTACAAACGAAAGAAAATCGTCATTCGGTAAAGTGGGGCAAAAACTGAAAGATGCGACATATTTTGCATGGTGATACATGATACGTCGCAATATTTGGTTTTTGTCGTAACAAGCTGAAGAAACGACAATGAAAATTTTGCATACAAGGGAAACCATATATACCTTTGTAAACCAAAAGAACAATCATCCTCCAAACAGGTGAGGACAAGAATTAAGGAAAAAACACCACATACAAAGTAAAAAAATATAAAGTATTAAAATATCATAATTACGCAAATTCAAGACCATATTTTATGAAAACCGCTCTATTATCAAAAATGCAAAATGCAATCTATGTCGAGTGTGCATCACATCAAGGAGAGGTGTATTATAACCTTCCATATCTCTTTGTGCTGGATGGCGGCCTGGATGAAGAAAAGCTCAAGACGGCCATTGAGGCTGCTGTGGCTGCTCATCCAACATTGTTCACCCGCATCGGACTGAACGAACAAGGCGACCCGATACAGTGCTTAGACGATGACGAGACATTTGCATTGACCGTGGAACACGGACCATTCGACTTGGAGGCCGAAAAAGTCCGATTCGTCCAACCATTCGATCTCTACAAAGACCGTCTGTTTCGTATCCGTCTGCTGAAAGATGCCGGGCATTTCCATCTACTGCTCGACATCCACCATATCATTTGCGACGCCTCAACGCTGGAGGTGCTGCTTGCCGACATTGAGGCAGCTTACAACGGCAAGGCACTGGAACCCGAATCGATGACGATGATGGAAATGGCCCTCGCAGAAGCCGAGATGCGCCAAACGCCGGCCTTTGAGGAAGGCAAGCAATGGTATGCCCAAAACTTTGACTGTGGCGACACATTCACCCAGCTCATACCCGACCTTGAAGGTGCTGAACAAACAGTTGCCAACAAAGTTCGCACCCTCAGCATTGACAAGGAAAAGGTGGAGGCCTTCTGCAAAGCCAACGGCATCTACAGGAGCACACTTTTCACGTCTGCATACGCCTACCTCTTGGCCAAGTACAACAACGAACAGGAGTCGCTGTTTACCACCGTTTACAATGGTCGCACCGACCAGCGGTTCCTTCATTCTGCAGGCGTAGCAGTGAAGTTATTGCCCGTATATGCCAAATTCACCAACGACACCACAGTACTTGACTTCCTGAAAGCAGGACAGGAGCAGATGACCGGCTGTAGAAAACACGACATCTATACATACAGCGACGTGATGGCAGACCTCCAGCTGCAAAGCAATACCTGGTTTACATGGAGGGGAGAAATGCTTCGCGCTACTCAACTGATGGGAAAACCCATGCAGATCATACGACTCCGCAATTTCATGCTTGGTGTGCCGTTCGCCTTGATGGCATATACTGTCGGCGACCGATATGAACTAAGAGCGGAATACTATTCCAACGAGTACTCCGAGGAGATGGTCAGTCAGTTCATGGAGAGCTATGAGGCCACCCTGGAAGGCATGCTGAGTGAAGCCATGCTGTGCGACATCTGCTTCACAACAGCGTCGCAAACAGCGTTGCTCGACAGCTTCAACCAGAACGATGTGCCTTACGACGACACACAGACCATCGTGTCGCTGTTCCGTAGCCAGGCAAAAGCCACACCGCAGAACATCGCCGTAGTCTATAGGGACAAGCGGCTGACGTATGCCGAGGTGGATGAAATCAGCGACCGCATAGCTGGCTGCATTTCAGCAAAAGGACTGGGCTTGGAGGATGTCGTTTCCGTACTGATACCCCGCTGCGAATGGATGGCCATCGCTTCAATAGGTGTGATGAAGGCCGGCTGTGCCTATCAGCCCCTCGACCCCAGCTATCCGAAGGAGCGTCTGAACTTCATGATGCAGGATGCTGGTGTCAAACTGCTGATAGCAGACGAGGAACTGCTCCCCATGGTAGATGAATATCATGGCGACGTCATCCTGACAAAGGACCTGATGTCATTGCCAGCGGTGGATGTGCTGCCCGAAGGCCCTAAGCCCGACAGCCTTTACATCATGCTCTACACCTCCGGCTCTACCGGTGTGCCAAAGGGTTGCCAATTGATACACAGCAACATGGTGGCTTTCGTCCATTGGTATCATCGCTATTTCGACTTGCAGGAGACCGACAAGGTGACCGCCTACGCCTCGTATGGTTTCGATGCCAACATGTATGACATGTATCCAGCACTGACGCGTGGTGCCTCCATCCACATCATTCCCGAGGAACTGCGTCTGGACTTGATTGCGCTGAACGACTACTTCGAGCGCGAACACATCACGAACGCCTTCATGACCACACAGGTGGCCTATCAGTTTGCAACCACCATCGAGAATCACTCCTTGAAGCATTTTGTGACTGGTGGCGAAAAACTTGCTTCGCTCGTACCTCCCAAGGGTTATAAGCTTTATAATGGTTATGGCCCCACAGAGACGACCATCTGTGAAACAGTCTATCCGGTAGATGAGAAGCTGAACAACATCCCCATCGGAAAGCCTATCGACAATATGCGCCTCTACATCGTCGATGGCCAGGGGCATCGACTGCCAGTAGGTGCAGCCGGTGAGTTGTGGGCCAGTGGTCCCCAGGTCTCTCGTGGCTACCTGAACCGACCTGAAAAGACTGCCGAAGTTTTCATCCCAAACCCCTTTGAAAAAGCAGACAGCAAATACTCCCGCTGCTATCGCACGGGTGACATCGTGCGCTATCTCCCAGACGGAAACATCCAGTTTGTGGGACGCAAGGACGGGCAGGTGAAGATTCGCGGTTTCCGCATCGAACTGAAAGAAGTGGAATGCGTCATCCGTGAGTTCCCGGGCATCAAGGATGCCACTGTGCAGGCGTTTGATGAGGATGGAGGCGGAAAGTTCATCGCTGCCTACATCGTCAGCGACGAGCAGGTTGACATCGAGGCCCTTGACAACTTCATCCTCGACCAGAAGCCACCCTACATGGTGCCTGCCATCACGATGCAAATCGATGCCATTCCGCTGACCCAGAACCAGAAGGTGAACAAAAAGGCCCTGCCAAAGCCCGAAAAGAAAGCAGTTAGGGCTGAGGTGGAGAGCAACGTGCCAATGAATGTGCTGGAGCAGGAAATCCATGACATCATCGCAAAGATCATCAACACCGAGGACTTTGGCGTGACGACGGTGTTGGGCTACGTCGGACTGACCTCCATCATGTCCATCAAGTTGGCCATTCAGATCAACAAGCGCTTTGGCGTCACCCTGGACTCAAAGGCCTTGGCCAAAACCGGAAGCGTGCAAAGCATCGAGAACGAGATATTGACCGCACTGATGAGCGGAGGCGCTGCCAAGCAGGAGACTGCCGAAGCAAAACATGCCGACATGAGCAACATTCCACTGTCGTATGCACAGATGGGTGTATATGTGG
>CAMJLI010000174.1 GCA_946406585.1 uncultured Prevotellaceae bacterium
TGGCCGCCATTGCGTGGGGCTGGCTTGTGGAAGTTGTTGCTTGCATAGAAGCTGACACCCCTGTGGTTGTGGCCGCCACGGAAACCTGCGAAGACAGCAGGGCGGTGCATGAACATCCTGCCACGGTCGTAGCGGTTGTATATGGCCAATGTCCAGGTGCCGGCTCTGAAAGCTATCGGACGATAGAAGTAGTGGCTTGACATGTAGCGGTCGTACTGCCAGGTGCTGAGCACATGACGGAGGTCGCGGTTGCGGATGTTCCACCAGGGGCCGTGTACGTCGGCACGGGTGTTCACATTGAGCAAGTAGTCGAGGTTTATCTCATACACAGCCTCGTACTGTGCGTTGGTGAGGCCAAGCTCATAGGCCATCTTGTCGCTCAGGAAAAGGGCCTCGTTGCGGGCTGCATTGTATGTCATTGCGTTGGCGGAGATGGCTATCGTCATCATCATTGCCAGAAACATCATCTTTTTCATCGTCGTATTGTTTTTATGGTTTTACTTCTTTGTTTTTTCTGATGCAAAGGTAATGTCTTTATGGGGCTGGCAAAAGGGATTATTCCTAAAAGGGCTTGGGACTTTCCCTATTGTTGAAGGGAAAAACCCCAATGGAATGACTCGTGAATTATGCGGACGAATGAATTGTTTTGCTCTTTTTTTCTTGAAAAAGAGTGGAATGTTGGTTTCTTTTGCTTATTTTTGCAAATTAAGTTTGGCGTTGTAAGTAGGTGAGCAAAATTAGATGATAGTATTTTATGATTTGTTTGGATGCTGATAACCTGATAATATTTGAATGACATTAAAAACCTGACAACATATGAATGACTTGAAGGATAAATACATCGAAATGTTGCGCTCTACCGGAAAACAAGGCGTGGAGGAGGTCATCGTTTATCTTAAAAAGGTGGGCTTCTTTGCTGCTCCGGCATCCATCGGCCACCATCTCAATTATGATGGCGGACTGGTGGAGCATTCCATCAATGTTTGCAACATGGCATTGGCATTGCGCAAGAACGTGGTGGAGATGAACCCGGAGATGGAGGCGAAACTGCCGGAGAAGAGCATCATACTCGTAGCCTTGCTACATGATGTCTGCAAGGCTAACATATACAAGAAAGCCCAGAAATGGCGCAAGGACGAGCAGGGCAGATGGGAGCAGTATGACACTTACGAGACTGACTATTCGCGCATGCCTGTGGGGCATGGTGAGAAGTCTGTCATCATGCTGCTGAGCCTGGGACTGAAGATGTCCGTTGATGAGATTGTGGCCATACGCTGGCACATGGGTGCATGGGACTTGCCCTTCCAGAGTTATGAGGTGAAGAGCAATATCAACGAGGCTGCCGACCGTTATCCGCTATTGTCGCTGATACAGTCGGCAGACAACCTGTCAACACATCTCTTGGAAGGTTGACTGGTAAATAATGTGAACCGGCATTTGCCGTGATTCAGAGCAGGGGGGGCAGTTCGAAGAGCTTCAAGCTATTGCTCCCCTTGATGAGTATGTAATAGCCTTCGGGCTTTTGGTCGGCAATGGCTTGCTTCACTTCCTCCACATCCTTGAAATGGCGGAATGATGTGTCTGCCAGGCCGAACTGGTCGCCCACAAGCCATACGTTGTCGAAACCGCTTGACTTTAGGAAGTCCACCACGCGGCGGTGCTCCTCAAGGCTGCTGTCGCCAAGTTCGCGCATGTCGCCCAGTATGGCCATCTTGGGTGACACTTGCATGTCGCGGAAATTGCGCAGCGCTGCATCCATGCTGGTGGGATTGGCGTTGTATGTGTCCACCACGAGGTGGTTGTGCTCTGTCTCTGTTAGTTGTGAGCGGTTGTTGCTTGGCACGTAGTTTGAGAGAGCATGGTCTATCTCTTGCTGGCTCACCCCGAAGTGAATGCCGATGCAAGCGGCTGCAAGCATGTTGTATATGTTGTATGAACCTATCAGGTGTGTGCTTACTTCATGCCATTCTCCTTTCTCATGCCTCCATCGCAGTCGCAGGAATGGGTCGCATGCCACCACTTCTCCTGAGACCAGAAGGTCGTCACTGTCGCCAATGCCGTATTTCACAAGTTTCAGGCCTTTGGAGATGTTGAGGAGGTGCTCGTTGCCGCCATCGATGAATGCCACACTGTCGTTGCGGGTGCGTAGGAAGTCGTAGAGCTCGCCTTTGGTGCGTATCACTCCCTCGAAGCTGCCGAAGCCTTCCAGGTGGGCCTTGCCAACATTGGTGATGATGCCGCAGTCGGGCTCTGCTATGTTTGTCAGCATTTTTATCTCGCCGGGATGGTTGGCTCCCATCTCCACCACTGCTATGTCGTGCTCGCGTGTCAGCCTGAGCAGTGTCTTCGGCACACCGATGTGGTTGTTGAAGTTGCCTTGGGTGTAGAGCACGTTGTATTTCTCTCCTAATACCGTTGCGATAAGTTCCTTTGTCGTTGTCTTTCCGTTGGTTCCTGTCACTCCGATGATCCGGGTGCCGATGGTTCGGCGGTGGTGTCGTGCCAACAGTTGCAGGGCTGTGAGGCTGTCGCCTACTAGGATGATGCGTGGGTCGCCGCTGTCGGCATGTTCTGCCTCATCCACCACGGCGTAGGAGCATCCCTTTTCCAATGCGGCCTTGGCAAACTTGTTGCCGTCGAAGGTGTCGCCCTTCAATGCGAAGAAGATGGAGCCGGGAGGGCAGTCGCGTGTGTCGGTGGTGACGATGGGGTGTTGTTCGAATAGCTGGTATAGCCTTTCTGTCTGCATTTCTTGTTCTTGCATTTTGTTCTGCATCTTTATGTTTTTCAAACTTCTTTTGTCTTGTGCAAGCAAAATTAGTGCAAATAATTAAAATACAAAAGAAATTGTTTTTTTATTTTCCTTGTGATGCCAAATAGGGTGGGGATGACAATGACTTTGCAGTCTTGAAAATGTTTTTCTTTGCTGTTTCTGGTCTCATCGCTTCCTCGATGGATATTCCTGGGGGATTGATGCATTTCAAGCATGAAAAGCCTGCATCAAGCAATTGTTGTTCATCCTTTATGCGTCCTGCCATCAATGCTACGGGAATGTGGTGCTGCCTGGCTTTTTGCAGGATGCCGAAAGGCAGCTTCCCCATCAATGTCTGACGGTCGGCGGTGCCTTCACCGGTGATGACGAGGGCGGCTTCTTCCAACTGCCGGTCAAAGTCCACTGCCTCGAGCAGGAGGTCGATTCCTGACCGGCATTCGGCTTGCATGTATTGCAGGAACGCGTAACCAAGTCCGCCGGCTGCTCCTGCCCCTGGCACATCCCTGCAGTCGTGGCCGAAGTGCTTGGCTGAGAAGTCTGCAAACTGCTTTGCTCGTGCGTCAAGGGTCAGCACCATGTCAGGGGTGGCTCCCTTTTGTGGGGCGAACACATGGGCGGCGCCGTTTTCCCCACATAGGGGGTTCCGGACGTCTGTGGCAATGGTGAACTTGACATCTCGCATGGCGGCCACATCGTCCCATGACTGTCCTTTTGCAAAGGTGTCGATGATGGCATGGAGCATACCCATGCCGCAGTCGCTCGTGGCACTGCCACCAAGACCCACAATGACGTGCTTGCAGCCACGGCGCACGGCATCTGCCACAAGTTGGCCTGTGCCGTAACTGGTGGCGCGAAGGGGATTGCGCTCTTCTGCAGACAAGAGGGGGAGACCGCTGGCCTGGGCTATTTCTATCACTGCCGTGTCATCCAGCATCAGGTAGTTTGCCGTAATGCGACGCAAAAGTGGGTCGAAGACGGTTGTCTCCAGCATCTCGCCACCAAGGGCGGCATGGAAGGCTGCCAGCCATCCCTCGCCGCCATCACTTACTGGTATCTGTATCACTTCCGCATCGGGCATCTCGTTCATTATGCCTTCTGCCGCTGCCTGATTGGCTTCGGCGGATGACACACAACCCTTGAATGAATCTATTGCTGCTATTATTTTCTTCATCTTTTGCCAAAAAAATGCCGGACACCTCGTGCCCGGCATTTAAGTTGTCTATTAGAAGAGTGGAACGCGTGCTTCGTTGTCGGTGCCTTCACCGTTGGGAACGCCCTGCTCATAACCATTGCTTACTTGTGCTATCTGCATCACATCTTCTGTCACGATGACCTTCATCGTTGGTTCAATATAAGTCTTTTTCATGTCTTTGATATTTTAAGGGTATGGGATTATTTTACTACTATTTTCTTTCCATCCACGATGTGGATGCCCTTTTGGGTGCGGTTCACTTGCTGTCCACCCAAGTTGTAGGTGGTGCCGGAGAGGCGCTCCATGAGTTTGACTGCCTCGATTCCGTCTACCACTTCATTGTCGAAGCGGAAGGCGATGCTGGCTCTCGACGAACCCACTTTCTTCATGTAGGCGCGGTATGCCTTGATGGCGTTGCCGCCATTGGCAAGCACAAATTCTTCCTCGCCTGCCACCAAGTCGCCTGCCACGATGGGCGACTCGCCACGGGCAAATGCGGTGTACGTGCCCACGAAGCTGTATTCGTTGTCGCTTACCGTAAGGTCTGTGGGTGCTTCCACGGTCTTGCCTTCGAATTGCTCGATGGCCGTGTCGGCATCTGCAAATACTGCGTATGGGGTGTTGGCGTCGAGTGTGGTCACTGAGGAGAATGTGAGGTAGAGCATTCCGTCGCGCTCCTGACTACCGTCATACTTGAGCACTTTCTGTGCGCCGATTTCCTCGATTGTTGTCTCGAATGGCAGCACGATGGTGTTCAGTCCCTTCAGCAGCACGCGGTCGCAAGCGATGG
>CAMJLI010000175.1 GCA_946406585.1 uncultured Prevotellaceae bacterium
GTTTGATACAACCTTAAAATATTAGTGTCATGAGAAAATTGATTCTAACTCTTTTCGTGGGCTGTGCTGCATATGCCAACGCCTGCACCAATTTCATAGTAGGGAAGGGGGCCAGTGCCGACGGGTCGGTCATTTGCACTTACAATGCCGATGATTATGGCATGTTCCAATCACTTTGCCATTATCCTGCCGCAAAGCATGCTCCAGGCGAGATGCGCAGAGTGGTAGACTGGGACACCAACAAGTATCATGGGGAAATACCAGAGGCTGCCGAGACGTATAATGTCATTGGCAACATCAATGAATATCAAGTCACCATAGGAGAGACCACGTACGGTGGACGTGAGGAGATGGTGGACAGCACCGGCATTCTCGACTATGGCTCTCTCATCTACATAGCACTTCAAAGGTCGAAGACAGCAAGAGAAGCCATTGGCGTGATGACGTCATTGGTGGAAACATATGGCTATAACTCAGAAGGGGAGACTTTTACCATTTGCGACCCCAACGAGGCATGGATCATGGAAATGATGGGCATGGGACCCGGCAGCAAAAGTGCTGTGTGGGTGGCATTGCGCATCCCCGATGATGCCATTTGTGCTCACGCAAACCAAAGCCGTATCACCAAATTCGACATGAAAGACAAGAAGAACGTGCTGTTCTCAAAAAACGTGGTGAAATATGCCAAGAAAATGGGGTGGTTTGCAGGGAAGGATGCTGATTTTTCATGGAACGAGGCATACGCAAAACCAGACTTCTCCGGCAGGAGATACTGCGAAGCGAGAGTGTGGAGCTTCTTCAACCATTTCAGCAACGACATGAACCGCTATCTGCCATACGCCATGGGAAAAGGAGAATATGACGAACCCATGCCATTATGGATAGTGCCAAACCACAAGGTGACCGTAAAAGAAATAATGGCTTGCATGCGCGACCATTATGAGGGCACACCCTTTGCACTCGACGACAACATCGGTGGTGGTATATGGCAGATGCCTTACAGGCCGACACCGCTGTCGTATGAGCTGGATGGAAAGAAATATTTCAACGAGCGCCCAACATCCACACAGCAGACAGGCTTTTCTTACGTCAGCCAGATGCGTTCTTGGCTGCCACGCGAGATCGGCGGCCTGATGTGGTGGGGAAATGACGACGGCAACATGGTGGCATACACTCCAATATATTGCAGCATGACGAAAAGACCGGAATGTTACAATACACCGGGTGCCGACGAATTGAATTTTTCTGACAAGAATGCTTTCTGGGTTTGCAATTGGGTTTCGAACATGGTTTATCCACGATATTCCCTGCTTTTCCCAGCTTTGGAACAAGTGCGTGACTCCTTGGAGAACAGTTATTTCAAAGACACGCCCAAAGTGGAACAGGCGGCTGCCTTGTTGTATGATTCTGACCCGCAAGCAGCTGTAAAACTGCTCAATTTGTACAGCGTGGAGACAGCGCAAAAGATGTTGGAAAGATGGAAGGCACTGGCCACTTATCTCATAGTGAAGTATAACGACATGATAATTCGTCCAGAAGAAAACGGGCAGTTCACACGAGACAAGTATGGATTGGGCTCTCGTCCAAAGAGGCCAGGATATCCTGAGGCGTTCAAAAGAGCCCTTGTAAACCAGACGGGCGACAAATACCTTTGTCCGGAGGAATAAACACAAGAATAGAGGAATTTTACGTGTAATCATTCGCCATCGTGAAAGAAATGCTTTCGCGATGGCGAATGGTTATTTGTCACATGCTGCGCAAAGCGCCCAGCAGTTGGCTGTTTTCTTGTTTGGTGCCAATGGTTATGCGAAGGCAATTACCGCAGAGACTCACCCTGCTGCGATTTCTCACTATAATGCCATTATCCACCAAATAGTTGTAGATCTTGTCGGCATCAGTCATGCGGGCAAGGAAGAAGTTGGCATCTGTGGGGTAAACCTCCTTGCAAGAGGGGAGCAACTTGAAAGCCTCAATAACCCTGCCACGTTCCAGAACCAGCGATTTCACCCATTTCTCCACTTCGTATGGCGATTTCAGCATTTCCATCGCCTTTTCTTGTGTGAGCAGATTTACATTGTATGGGTACTTCACCTTGTTGAACACGCTTATGATGTCTTTGTTGGCGAAAGCCATCCCCAGTCGGATAGCAGCACAGCCCCATGCCTTGCTCATCGTATTTAGCACTATGAGGTGGCTGTAGCGGTTGATGGCCTTTCGGAAACACGGTTTGGCGGAGAAGTCGGAATAAGCCTCGTCGACCACCACGATGCCATCAAAGTTGTCGAGCAGAATTTCAATCTCTTCTTTCTTGATGTTGTTGCCGGTAGGATTGTTGGGTGAGCAAATCCAAATGACCTTGGTGTGTTCGTCGCATGATTCCAACATCTTTTTTGCCGACATCTGGAAATGCCCGTCAAGTTCAACAGGTCGATATTCCACTCCGTTGATGTCGGCACACACCTTGTACATGCCATAGGTAGGTTCTATGGCAACAACATTGTCTGCATCGGGAACAGTGAAGCAACGATAAACCAAGTCTATGGCTTCATCACTGCCATTGCCAAGAAAAATCTGTTCAGGTCTTACGCCCTTTATTGTTGCAAGACATTTCTTCAGTTCACGCTGCAACGGATCAGGATAGCGGTTGATGGGTTTGTTGTAGGGGTTCTCGTTGGCATCGAGAAACACGTGAGCCTCTTTTCCACTGTATTCGTCGCGTGCACTGCTGTATGGCGAAAGAGCACGGATGTTGGGTCTCAACAAGTCATTTAGTTCTCTCATTGTTCTTCGTTGAATGGTTTGAACCTAAGTGTCATGGCATTCTTATGAGCTTGAAGCTGCTCATGGGCAGCCATGATCTCCACGGCGTGGCCTATCGATTGTATGCCTTCTTCAGTGAGATGCTGGAATGTTATTTTCCTGCAATAGCTATCCAGGTTTACTCCACTGTAAGACCGTGCATAGCCACTGGTGGGCAATGTGTGATTGGTTCCGCTGGCATAGTCGCCTGCACTTTCGCATGCATATCTTCCGAGGAACACGCTACCTGCATTCACCACCTTGTCGGCCAGCTCTTCATAATTGCGGGTATAAATAATCAGGTGCTCAGGAGCATATTCATTGCTGAAGCGTATGGCTTCATCTGTATCTTTTACGAGGATGAGCGTGCTTTTCTCCAAGGCACGGATTGCAATGTCGCGGCGTGGTAACTGCTTCAGCTGGCGGTCAAGCTCGTCGGGCATCTTGTCGATAAGTCTTTCCGAATCAGTGACAAGGACCACTTGTGAATCGGGTCCATGCTCGGCCTGAGAAAGAAGGTCTGCTGCCACAATGCTTGCGTCACTGTGCCTGTCGGCTATCACACACACCTCGGAAGGCCCGGCAGGCATGTCTATTCCCACGCCGTCCAGAGACACCTGCTGCTTGGCAGCCATCACGTATTGGTTGCCGGGACCGAAGATCTTGTCCACCTTGGGAATGACGTCATTACCATATGCCATTGCCGCTATGGCTTGCGCACCACCGGCCTTGAATATTTGGCTGACGCCTGATATGCGTGCAGCCACGAGAATGGCAGGGTGCACCTTGCCCTCGCGATTGGGAGGGGTGCATAGCACTATTTCGCTGCACCCGGCTATTTTTGCAGGAGTTGCAAGCATCAGCACCGTACTGAAGAGGGGCGCCGTTCCGCCCGGGACATATAGACCGACTCTTTCAATAGGGACACTCTTTTGCCAGCAAGTGACACCAGGCATGGTGGTCACACGCTTACTTTCAAAGCGCTGCGCTTCATGAAACCGCTTGATGTTGCCGTAAGCCAACAGCAATGAAGCTTTCAAATCTTCGTCAACAAGTGTTTCTGCTTCATCCATTTCTTCTTGTGTCACTTTCAGGTCTTCTGGATGAGAGAAAACCACATGGTCGAACATTTGTTCATAGTGGCGTACGGCGATGTCGCCTTCATTACGCACACGCTCAAGCACCGACCTTACAGTAGCAGTCAAGTCGGCTTTGTCCAAATGAGGACGTTCTGACAATGTCTTGTAGTCTTTCTCTTCGGGGTAGCGAATTATATTCATGGCTTTCATGTTCATGGTTTTCAACCATCTTAAAGAATCATTTTCTCTATTGGGGTGACAAGAATGCCTTGTGCTCCCAGTTCTTTAAGTCTTCCTATGATTTCCCAAAACCTACGCTGGTCGAGCACGGTGTGCACGCAGCACCACTCATTGTCTGCAAGTGGAATGATGGTGGGGCTTTTCAAGCCAGGCAACACGGCAAGTATTTCATCCATGCGCGACTTGGGCACATTCATTCTGACGTACTTCTTGTCTTCGGCTTGTCTCACTGCGTCCAAGCGGAAGAGCAGTTCTTGCAGTGTCTCACGCTTCACCTCATCGAGGTGTGGGTAACCGATGAGCAATGCTTCGCTTTGCATCACCACTTCCACTTCGCGGAGGTTGTTGCTCACAAGGGTGGAGCCGCTGCTGACGATGTCGAAAATGCCATCTGCGAGTCCGATGCCCGGAGATATTTCCACACTGCCAGTTATGACATGTATCTCAATATTGATGCCTTTTTCCGCCATAAACCGGCTCAGGATGTTGGGGTAGGAGGTGGCTATCTTTTTCCCCTCAAACCACTCCAGTCCTTTGTAGTTTGCCTCTTTGGGTATGGCGAGTGCCAAGCGGCACTTGCTGAAACCAAGTCGTTGGATGATGTCGGCTT
>CAMJLI010000176.1 GCA_946406585.1 uncultured Prevotellaceae bacterium
GCATCTTCGTAAGAGTGGTTAGGACCGAAAAGAAGGAAATAATCGTCTATCTTATACTGCCCTGCCTCGTTGTTAAGTCTTGTGTTGACAAAATCCACACACATGGCATCTAACGATTTCTTCTTCACCACCCCCGTGTTTTTCATCAGCTTCATGGCACTATCCAAAGTTGTGCCCATGTTGCAGTCCTTAGTGGCGGCTTGCTTGATATTGCCATAAACAAAAAGAGGGGAGAATGATTCTGCGGTATTCTTGTCCGTATTCTTCCACCCGTTTTTCACAGCCTCGCTGATGGTGCGTGCTGCATAGGCTGTCGCCCAACCCACACAGGTCTGGTAGATCCCCTGGTCTCCTACCTTTGGGCAATATTGCCTGAGCGACCAGCTTTTGGGCAGTGTGGTATAGCTGCGAGTGAGCAAGCGGGTTTTCTGGGGAATCTTGTCCTCAATGTCGTTCTCGACAACCAGTCCGGTGCCGTGTTGTTGTCCCCATGCAAGGAGGGGCTGCATCAGGAGAAGTGCCGATAGCAGTTTAAGGCGGTGGCGTGGATTCCTGGTCTTGGCATTCATGGCGGTAGAGGTTTAAGGATTAAACACAAACTTTCCCCGGAACGAGTTCGAGGTCCATGGGGTCTGGCGCTCGTTGGTGGCGGTGGCTACACGTTCCAATACCTCCTGGAAAAAGTCGGTAATTGATAGTCCCTGCTTGTCGAGTGTCTGCAGTAGGGCAGTGGTATAGGGACTGTTGCGCTCGCCGTTGTTGCCGTCGAGAGCCACATCGCCGGGCGATGTGGCGAAAGCGATGAACGTTCCCTTGGGGGCACTCATGATGCCCAGGCCACCACCGGCTATGCTGCGATGCCAGCTGCGGGCAAATGGATTGTTGCGGCAGGCATCGAGGATGACGATCTTCATGCTGCAACCAAGTCTCTCCATCACGTCGAGCACGATATTTGCATTCGTACAGTTATACTTCACGTACTCCTCTGAGGGTAGCTGGGCGTCAACAGGTACCAGATAGTTGTCGCCTTGATACTGTATGCCGTGTCCAGCGTAAAAAAACAAGGCTACATCGGCACCTTTGGCATGGCTGCTGAAGGTCTGAATGGCATTATCCATGCTCTGCTTGGTCAGGTTCAGTGAGCGCACCACGGTGAACCCGAGTTTCGACAGCCTGTCTGCTAAGTCTGTTGCATCATTCGAAGGATTGGCAAGTTTCATGTTGCTGTCATGGTAGTCGGAATTGCCTACAACCAATGCCACGCGTTTCTCTTTTATCTTGCTCTTGGTTGTGGATGTGGTCGATTGGGTGTTTGTATTTGCTGCTGTCTCGACGGTACATGTCACCGTACGCTCACTAACAGCGGTGCCACCGGCATTGGTCACCTCGATGCGGATGGCGTTCTGTCCCTGAGCAAGTGAAAGCTCACGGTTGATGGTCATGTCGTAGTCATCGCTGCTGACGGTCTTGATGCCGCGGTCGGCCTGCCCATTCACTTTCACGACGACGTTCTCAATCTTTGAGGTTGACTTGATGCCAGCCTTCAGCGTGTAATTGCGCTGCGACGTAGTGGTGGCATTGGTCAGCCAAGTAACGCTTGCCTTGGGCTTGCTTGCAGTGGTCTGTGTCGGATTCGTGGTTGTGGTCGTGGTGGTTTGGGTAACCGTCGTGCTTTTCCCCAAATCCCTCAGCACCTGCTTGGCATAGGCATCACCCTGTGCAGCTGCCTTCCCATACCAATAAGCTGCCATTTCAAGGTCTTTAGGTACACCCTCACCTTTCATGTACATCTGTCCTAACCACGACTGTCCGCCCACTTCGCCGAGTTCGGCAGACTGACGGTAGCACTCAGCGGCCTTTTTAAGGTTTTTCTTCAATCCGGCACCGCCGTAGTAGTACAGGTTGCCACGCATGATGTTGGCCTTTGGCACACCATACTCAGCTGCCTCGGTGAAGAACTTATAAGCGGCGGCATCGTCCTTCTTCCTGCCCTGACCGAAGTAGTGCAGGTAGCCTATCTCCATGGCTGCCATGCCATCACCCATGTCATAAGCCTTCTTGTAATAATTGTATGCCTTGGTGTATTGCTTCTTTTGGTATGCCTGCCTGCCCAGCTCCACAAATTCTTTGGGCGTGCTCTGTGCCATGACCGGCACAAATGCGGATATTGACAGCAACAGTGCCAATATCACCGTCAGTCGTTGTCTGAAGTGTTTCATGTGTCCTTTTACTTGATAAATTACAGGAAAACTTTCTGCTTACTTGACTTTGGGAATTTTCATAACCCCATGAAGTAGGCCAAGGCTACGGCAATGATGACCCAGTACCACCACTTGCCCCATAGCTTTCTGCGGTTCTCCATGTTGGTGTGGAAATTGTCCATCATCTTCTGACCAAGCGTCTTTTCATTCTGGGGTTCATGGCTCTCTTCCTTTACCTTCTTGTGGGCAGCCTTCGGATTATGTGCAGCCTTCGGACGGGCTACCGACTGCTGCTTCGTGCCGCAGCTGTCACAGAATTTTGCTTCATCGGGGAGCTGTGCCCCGCAATTCGAACAGTACTTCATATGGCTTCTATCTTATTTGTGATTTGTCTGGGGCTGCGCTCCTTCTGTCATGTCTAACACAAGGAGCAAAAATGCAAGTAGTCTTTGTCCTTATTTTCATAAGAAAAATATGATTGCAAAGATATAGTAATCAATGCCATTGTGACTATCAAATCATGAATTACGACTATCAAATCGTGAAAATGATAGTATTATATAAAGAAAAACTATGGTATGTGGAATAGTTTGTCGTATGTGTAACAGACAGTCTGTTGTGTTCACTCTTGGTGTGCTGCCACCCACTCACGTGGGGTCATGCCGGTGACGGATTTGAAATTGCGGAAGAAGGAGGACTCCGTGCTGAACCCCGACTGTATGGCAACACTGGCAGTCTTGGCATCGGGCTGAAGCAATAGCTCCTGGGCATGGCGGATGCGGCAGACATTCACAAATTGGGTGAACGACTGACCGCGGACACTGTTGATGCACTCGCTCACATAATGGCTGTTCGTACCAAGAGAAACAGCCACATCCTGAACCTTCAGGTCGCTGCGCAGATAAAGGTGTTCTTCGTCCATCAGACTGACAATCCGATCCATGAGTGTGTCGTAGGGTTGTCTCGACTGCTGGTTGTCGGGCAATGTGGAAGAGGTTTGCCTACTACGGCGACTATGGAGGATGATGTAGGCGAGGGTGGCGACAATTACCAAGATGAGGAGAATCAGAAATAATAGTTGTGTCCTTGAAGGCATGCTGGCTGCAGCGGAGGTGTCGGTGACGAAATGGTAGAGCCAGACGGAAGCCAGCGGCTTGTAGTTGTCATTTGGAATGCCACCCGTTAACAGCAGGTCGCCTTCTGGAGTAACCACCGGGATGGTGATACTGCTGTGCTCAAGTATGTCTGTGTAATGGAGGGTCAGGGAGGCGGGGGTGCGGGAGTAGTCCACCGACAAGACATACTGACGTCGGCACATGCTGTCGACACCTATCACGTAACCGCGTGATCGCTCCCGGTCAATGGCTATTGGACCTTTATAGAAGATAGGACCGAACTTGCATCGCATGGGAACGGGACATTCGGTGGGCAAAAGGGTGAATGCGGTGTCGCTGACCTCTACAAAGCCTAACTGCCCAGTAGAGTCGGTGACGGTCAGCAGATAGGTGTATTCTCCTGTGCGGCAAGCATCGCTGCTGAAAGGCTGGTCGGTGTAGACTGGACGCCATCGCGACAACAGTGGGACGTGGAAGGGTTCGCCCTTTATGCGGTCTACCCATATCGTGTCAGGGTGCTTGTCATAAATGTCGTTGCCTCCTAAGATGATGGCGTCGTCGGACGATATGGGGAATATATATGGATTGGAGCGACCTTGACGAACGGATTTGTTGTCTTGTACTTGAGGACTGCCGTCGAAGCAGCCAATGCCATCGGTGGAGTAGTGGTTGCCGCTGATGACAACCAAGCCGTTATCCAATAATGTGGCGCTGCTCAGAACACGTTGGCGGTCAAGGCAACCAAAGCCTTCAAACGAGTGCCTCTCGGCATGATAACGTTCCAACATGAAGGTCTGGCCTATTCCCAAGGGCTTCTCATGACCACCGCCTATGACTGCAACATTGTCTGAGGTCTTGACGGCAAACCCGTTGTCGTGAGTATATGCCATCTTCAGCGGATGCCAGGTGCCGTCAGTGTAGTATTCGGCTGTCGCGGCAGGGACGAAATCCGTTGTATGCCCTCCTGTAACCGTCAACTCGCCATTCACATAAAAGGTGCTGTGACCGCTGCGGGGAATTGTAAGGTCGGGAAGACGTTCGGCTACTACATGAACCATTGGGCAAGTGTCATTCTTGCCAATGGCGTATGTTGCCATTAACGGGAAGTACAGCAATGACAACTCTATGAGCAGCTTTTTATGCATCATTTCATCTTGACAGCTTATTCTCAGTCATTTCTGACATACGATGTGGATATGCTTGTATTTTTGCAAAGGACGGGGATTTATGCTTTTATTCCTAATGATGGCGTTCACCTATTGCGGTGATAGCCTTCCGCTCGGTTGGTGGTCCTCTATATCGTCGACAAAGTTAATCTTTTTTTCAAAGATTTATTAACAATAGTTCGGTAAATTATAGTTAAATTCATTAACATTCAAGATAGATTC
>CAMJLI010000177.1 GCA_946406585.1 uncultured Prevotellaceae bacterium
GCTATTATTATGACTATTTCCTGAGGCATGTAGTTCGTCTTCTTTCGGATGGAAAGATTTCCAATCTTCGTTTCACTTGATAGGGGGAGTTTGAAAAAAGCACCCTAATCCTACATAATAACTAAATATTGGCAGCATTATTGCGCTTTTTTCCTCCAAAAACATTGCTTTTATTAAAAAAATATGTACTTTTACACCCTAATATGCTCTTTTGGAGTTGTTTATCTGTTTTCATGGTCTCATATTCGCCCATTACCGGATTTGCAGATTCCCTGAATTACAAACTCGCTGATTTACGAACCAACATATAGAATTCCTAAAATATCACTCGAAATATTACTGTTATGATGATTCCTTATATGACAAATATGAAACGATTGCTCACCTTGTTTGTTTTTAGCACCATGGTGGTGCTGGCTTTTGGGCAGTCATTCATGGGCACCATCATGAATGATGAAGCATGGCGGGAAGGGAAGCCGGAACGTGGGTTTTATAGTTTCAATTCATCCAAGCCCGACCTGCATTGCACTTACCAAGACCAGCTGGGCATCATGTATTCCGAATTTGGAGGGTGTGTCATAGGCGATTATTACTACAATGTCATTACCTACACCAACAATGTGGGCAAGACTTTCCGCTGCATGTATGTGTTCAATATGTCCACCATGGAATGGGATGTGGACAAGTCCTACACGGATTATGACACCACGGTAGACTACACCCAACTTTCTTGGACCAACACGCCTTATGACAAGAGCACAGGACTGGCATACGGCTATTTCTTCGGCGAGGATGAAGGCAGCCTCGTCTTTGGCTCCATCGATTACACAAAGGTGAAAACCAATGACAAAGGATTGCACCCTAACCGCATAGCTCAGGCTGACCAGACACTCATGGTGCTTGCCATCGACGACAGGGACGGGCAACTTTATGGCATCGACTCGCAAGGAAGCCTCTTCAACATCGACAAGACCAATGGCAACCTTTCTTTCATAGGTGCCACGGGGGTGATGCCGAGTTTCTTGCATCAGGCAGCTGACATCGACACCGAGACCGGGAAGATCTACTGGATGTTTGTAGACAAGGACATGAAATGTGGCCTCGCCACCGTGGACATCAACGATGCCTCCACCACAATCTGTTATTATTTCGACAGGATGGTGCAGTTTGGCGACTTCTTCATCGTTGATACGGATGTGTTGGCAGATGCACCAGCCCAGGTTTCCGAACTGTCTTGGTACATTCATGCCAATGATCCGCAAAAGGTGGACCTCTCGTTTGTAATGCCGCTACAGACCAACAAAGGCGATGACATCCAGCAGCAGATTCAGTATGTCATCATGCTCGATGACAATGTGTTGGCAAAGGGCGATGCCCAGCCGGGGCAATTGGTGGAGGTGACACTCGGAAACTTGCCACAAGGACAGATGTCGCATATGGCGGTGGCTGCAGAAAACAATGTCGGAAAGGGTGAGGCGGCATACATCGACGTATGGGCGGGAAATGACTATTTCGCCTCTCCCGAAAACGTGAGGCTTGATGTCGCCGGCAACAGGGCCACTCTCTCATGGGATGCTGTCAGCTCCAGTGCTCATGGAGGATTCGTGGATATGTCGGACATTGAATATCATGTCTGGCTTGTGCAGGTGGATGGGAAAAAGGAAGTGGTTGTCACGCCGCAACTTGGCTGTTTCATAGAGGTGGACAAGGATAAGTTTGATGTCTTGATGATGGGTGTGAGCGCTTCGGGAGCAGGAGGCGCGTGGCAGTCGGATGTGGTGCTAGCCAACAGCGTGCAGGTTGGCGAGCATGCAGTGCCGCCTCTGGCATTCACCTTCAAGGACAAGGACTTTGTCGGTGGATGGTGGCAGGAGGTGGACGCCAATGAAGACGGGCGCACATGGTGCTTCGACGAGGATAATTCCCGCATGGCAATCCCGAATCCCATAGATGTGACATATCAAGAACAGAACGACGACTGGCTGGTCACCGTTCCCATATACCTGGAGGAGGGCCTGCAGTATTCTCTGACACTGACCGGATGCTTCGACAATGTCGAGGTGAGGGCGAAGATGGAAGGCGGCAACGACTGGACCATGCTGATGGAGGCTCACGGCACCGACGAAGCACTGTTTGATGGTTCGGTGGCAGGAAAATTCACGCCTTCCGCATCAGGTGTCTATCGTCTGGCCATCTGCGAGACGGGTTCGAGAAACAACGTGTATGTCAACGCGTTCTCCATCAGCGAAGGAGTGAAAATGGCAGCTCCAAAAGAGGTGGAGGACTTTGTAGTCACTCCTGCTCCTTTGGGTGAGAAGAAGGCTGTCATTTCTTTCACGGCACCCACAACGAGCATCTCCGGCTATCCCCTGGATGCCATCTCATACGTGGAACTGGCATGCAACGGACAGAGCATTGCAAGTCTGCGCAACATAACACCCGGACAGGAGGTGACGTTTGTCGACGAGGTGACGGTTAGCGGCATGTACGTATATTCCGCAAGGGTGATTTCTGCCGATAGAGTGGGCGGATGGAGCGAGACCTCAGCTTGGGTGGGCGTCGACGAGCCTTTGGAGCCTCAGGATGTGTGCATTGAGGACCTGCATGATGGCAGCTATTCCATCCAGTGGCGCACCTCCGAAGTGGGAGTGCATGGCGGATATGTGAATGTTGACAGCGTGAGGCATTTCATATACGACGTGGTGGATGGCAAGCCGTCAGCCTTGGTGGATGTTGTCAAGAAAGGCGACCGTTATGTCGGACACCACGACTTCAATGGCGAACCAGGATGGTTCCATATGGCTGTGTCTGCCGCATGCCCGAAGGAGAAAGAGCAGCAACCCGAGGTGCCGGAAGGGGCAATCTCCCTTTTCGATGGCTCCAATGCCGGGACAGTGCCTGAGAACGTGATCAACGATGGTTCCGAGGTGCTTGCCAATGGCGCAAATCTCTGGGATGACGAGGACTATGTGGAGAGCGAGGCCGTGGTGGTGTCGCTCATCGAGGGCACACCGATGGCGTTGCCGTATGCAGAGTCGTTTGCAGGAAAGTCTGTAGGGGCTTCCTTGTTCTGGTGGTCCAAGATGCTTTCCGGCACGTCTGATTGGCAACTCTCCGACTTGAGCAGCGATGACGACGGCGGCTCGATGGCATTCTCGCCACAACAGCAGGGCGACAAGGCCGTGTCGGGAACAAGCAAGGTCTCCATACAATGGTCATCTCATCCCACATTGCTGTTCTGGTATTTCGCAAATGAAGGTGCCGGTGGCAAACTGTCGGTGGAGGTGGACCGTGGTCAGCAAAAGAACACGGTGAGCCGTGTGGAAGAGATTCCTCTCGACGAACAAAATGCTGACGGCGGATGGCATCTTGCAGTGGTCGACCTGTCGCCTTTCATGGATTCCGACTATGTCATAATCTCTTTTGTGGCAGAGGACGTGAAGCCCGGTGCAGAGGTGGCATTCGACAACGTGTCTGTTGTGGATAACCGGCCAGGAGACTTGTCTGTGGACATAATGGCTCCCATCCAGGTGTTCACAGGGCAAGAAGCTGACATATCTGTGCTGGTGACCAACAACGACTATAATGCATCCAACACCCCGTCCGGACCATTCTCCGTGGAGCTGCTGGCTTCGTATGTTGAGAACGGGATGATTGTGGATACCGTGCTTGTAGAGACGGAAGACGTGGAATTGATGCCCAATGGAGCCAAGAAGCAATTTGTTGCGCATTTCACGTCCACACCATTCACGTCGGACATCATCAATCTAAAGGCAGAGGTGCATTATGGTGCTGACCCTGCTCTTGGCAACAATGTAGCGGAGGCTGCAATAGAGGCAATCCAGAATGACGTGCCGGCAATAGAAGACCTCACGGCTTTGGTCGACAAAGACATGGTGACGCTGAACTGGACCACACCCGACTATGACTCCGACTCCGACGAAATCGCCTACAATGTGTATGTCGACGGTGCTTGTCATTCCGTGCTGGAGGGCAAGAGGAAGTCTGCTGTCATCGGCCCGCTTGCCGACGGGTCTCACGATATTTATGTCACCGTGCTCTATGGCGAGGGACGCGTGGAGTCGCCTCTCAGCAATCTCGCCACCATCACCACCAAGATAGGACGATTGACCACGACTATAGACATCAACGACTTGGATGTCACCGTCTATGGTGTCGACGGCTCTGTCGTTGCCGATGGTGTTGGGGCTGCTGCCCGCCTGCCAAGGGGCATGTACGTCGTAAGGGAGAAATCCTCAGGAACAGTAATGTCAATAGCTGTAAAATAAACCTCAGCAAAAGAATAGCTTTAAAAAAGCTCTGTATCAGAATAGCAACAGCTTTAAAAGCTCTGTATCAGAATAGCAATAGCTTCAAAATAAATGAAAGCAAAAGGACATCTTGCCATATTGTTGGCCAATGTGATTTTTGGGTTGGGCGTGCCTGTCACGAAGGCGTTGCTCGACGAGTGGGTGACGCCAATGGGCTACATGGCATCACGTTGTGTCTTTGCAGCCATCATCTTCTGGGTGGTGGCGGCATTCATGCCACGTGAGCATGTAGGTCGGAAGGACCTCTGGGTGATACTTCTCGGCGGCCTCCTGGGCTTTGTCATCTCCCAGACGCTCACGGCAGAGTCGTTGAAGTTCACCACTCCGGTGTATTTCTCGCTTGTGGCGGCACTCACCC
>CAMJLI010000178.1 GCA_946406585.1 uncultured Prevotellaceae bacterium
CCAAAAAGGACAATAATAAGGAAAATTGCATTAACTTTGCTTGCTCAACCATCTAACACCAAGACACATGTTTAGCAAAGAAACTTATATCAGCCGTCGTGCTGAATTGAAAAAATTGGTTGGCGAAGGCATAATAGTGCTCTTCGGCAACAACGAGTCGCCTTGCAACTATCCAGCCAACAGCTACTATCCCATGCGACAGGACTCGTCGTTCCTGTACTACTTCGGACAGAAACGCGATGGCCTGGTGGGTGTCATAGACATAGACAATGACTTTGAGACACTCATCGGCGATGACATCGACATCGAAGACATAGTATGGTATGGCAGCGTGGACAGCGTGGCAGACCTTGCCGCACAGGTGGGAGTGAAAAACTCTGCCCCGATGCGACAGCTAAAGGCTATTTGCGACGAAGCCAAAGGCAAGCGGACAATCCACTTCCTGCCCCCATACCGCCATGACATACAAATCCAACTGATGGACCTGCTCGACATACATCCATCCCGGCAAAAGGCGGCTGCTTCGATGCCCCTAATACGTGCCGTGGTGAAGATGCGCTCCACCAAGGAGCCACAGGAGATAGAGGCCCTCGAACGTGCTTCGGTCATCGGCTACAAGATGCACACCACCGCCATGAGCATCACACGCCCCGGCGTGACGGAAAAGTATGTGGGAGGACAAATCGACGGCATCGCCCACTCATACGGAGCAATGGTGAGCTTCGCAACAATCTTCTCGCAGCATGGTGAAATAATGCACGGCAACCCCTCCAACAACTTGCTCGAAGCAGGACGGTTGGCCCTCTGCGACTGTGGTGCGGAGACCATCGACCACTATTGCTCTGACAACACACGAACCATGCCGGTAAACGGCAAGTTCAGCCAGCGCCAACTTGAGATCTACTCCATCGTGGAGGCTTGTCACGACTATGTGCTCGAGGTGGCACGGCCAGGAGTGAAATACATGGATGTGCATTTCGCCGTGTGCCGGCTGATGACCGACCGCCTGAAAGAACTCGGCTTGATGCGTGGCGACACCGAAGAGGCTGTAAGGGCCGGGGCGCATGCCATGTTCCTGCCCCACGGTTTGGGACACATGATGGGTATGGACGTTCATGACATGGAGAACCTCGACCAAATCAACGTGGGCTTCGACGAGGAGACACGCCCCAACCTGGAGCAATTTGGCACCAACTGCCTGCGCATGGGCCGCAGACTGCAGGAAGGATTCGTGGTGACCGACGAGCCAGGCATATACTTCATCCCCGCCCTCATCGACGACTGGCGCAAGACAGGACATTGTGCCGAATTCCTGAATTTCGACCTGCTGGACACTTACAAGGACTTCGGTGGCATCAGAATAGAAGACGACGTGCTCATCACTGCCGACGGCTGCCGATTCATCGGCAAGGACAGAATTCCTTATCATCCAAAAGATGTGGAGGAATACATGGCTTCCCACAGGGCATGAGGTCGCTTTCCAAGAGAAACAAACATTCACAATGAAACATAAAATAAAAATCATGAAAAAAACAATCATCATGGCTCTTCTGGCCACTTTTGCCATTGGAGCCAACGCACAAGAAAAGGCGGACAACAAACCAGTGTTCACCACCGTGAAGGAAATCCCCATCACAAGCATCAAGGACCAGAACCGCTCCGGCACCTGCTGGGCATACTCCACACTGAGCTACTTTGAGGCTGAGATCCTGAAGGCCACCGGCAAGACCTACGACCTCTGCGAGAGTTTCGTGGCCAACAAGACCTACATGGACCGCGCCACACAGGTAATCAGACTGCACGGCGACTGCCAATTCTCACAGGGCGGCAGCGCATACGACGTGCTCTACGTGCTCAAGCACTACGGTATCTGCCCCGAGGACGCCATGCCATTCCCCGGCAGCCTCTATGGCGACTCACTCAACAATTTCAACGAGTTCTTCAGTCTGATGAGCCCTTATGTTGACGCCATCGCCAAGAACAAGGCCACCAAGATCTCCAACCAGTGGAAGCCCGGTCTGCAAGGCATTCTCAACGCCTACCTCGGCGAATGCCCAGCCAACTTCACCTTCGAAGGCAAGAGCTACACACCGGAGACCTTCGTCAACAGCCTCGGCATCAACCTCGACGACTATGTGTCAATCACCAGCTTCTCGCACCATCCCTTCTACACACAGTTTGCTGTGGAGGTGCAGGACAACTGGCGCAACCCTCTGTCATGGAACCTGCCAATGGAGGATATGATGCGCATCATCGACAATGCCATCGCCAATGGCTACACTGTGGCTTGGGGAGGTGACGTGTCGGAAGACGGCTTCACCCGCAAGGGCTTGGGTTATTCCATCGACTCCAAGAAGGCACAGAGTCTGGCTGGCAGCGACATGGCTCGCTGGCTCAAGCTCACCCGCACGGAGAAAACCAGTTTGCTCGACTCTTTAGGCTGCAAGGTGCCTGAAATCACACCTACGCAGGAGCGCCGCCAAGAGCGTTATGACAACTGGGAGCTTACCGACGACCACGGAATGCTCATCTACGGTCTGGCTAAAGACCAGAACGGCAAGGAGTACTACATGGTGAAGAACTCATGGGGCGAGGCTGGCGACTACAAAGGCATCTGGTACATGACCAAGACCTTCATTGCCGACAACACCATGGACTACATGGTAAACATCAATGCCATACCAAAGGACATCCTAAAGAAAATGCAGGATGCACGCAAGAAACAAGGCTTAGGCGACTAAGTTTTTTAGAATGAGTACTTTTCGGCTCTCTCTCGATGAAGGGAGAGCCGATTTTTGATTAATGCCATTTGGAAAATCTTTTACTAATTACTCCGAAAAACGTATTCTGTTAAATCCATTGAAAATATCTTCAAAGAGACAGAGGAAAATCCCGAAGCCAAATAACCTCCCCTAGCTGATAAAATGATAATATAATCGAATTGTTGCATAATGGTGGAAAAACTGCCCTGAAGCCATTGTCAAACAGTTCGATTTTCTCATTTTAGCAAAACAAAATAAAATCGAACATTGACTAAAAAGTTTTTTAGTAAAAACTTTGTAACTAAAAAGTTATTTACTAACTTTGCGGTAAAAACAAAAAAACATGGAAGAGAATCCTTTTGTATTCGGAAAGGCTGTAGAGGGCAACTTCTTTACAGACAGGACTAATGATGCAGAGCACCTTGAAGCCAACTTCACTCATGGCATCAATACCATCCTCATCTCGCCACGTAGATGGGGCAAGACTTCACTGGTGAAGAAAGTGATGGCCAACGTCGCCGGCAGAAAGGAAGTGAAGATCATCTATGTAGATGTCTTCCCCTGCAAGTCGGAGTACGACTTCTACCAACTATTCGCCAAGGCCATTATCCAGCAGACTTCAACGAAAATTGAGGAATGGATGGCCACGGCCAAGGAGTTCCTGTCGAAGATCATCACGAAAGTGTCCTTCAGCCCGGACTCCATTCAGGAGTATTCCCTGGCTTTCGAGTTCCCGGGCAATGATGATGTGGAAAGTGACATTCTGAAGCTCCCTGAAAGGATAGCAAGGAAGAAGAACATCCGAATAGTTGTCTGCATCGACGAGTTCCAGCAGGTGGCCGAGTTCCAGGATCCGCTGACATTCCAGAAAAAGCTGCGCTCTGTCTGGCAGCACCAACAGGAAGTCTCATACTGTCTGTTCGGCAGCAAGAGACACTTGATGACGGAGATCTTCAGTGACAGCAGCAACCCGTTCTACAAGTTCGGCGATATGATTTTCCTGAAAAAAATACCGAAAGAAGAATGGGTGCCATTCATTTGCCGGAAATTCAGTGAAACCGGAAAAACCATCACGGAGAAACAGGCCGAGAGAATCTGCGAGGTGGCAGACGATATCTCCTCATACGTCCAGCACCTGGCATGGATCGTTTGGTACAAGGCTCATCCAGTTGTCACTAACGAGATGGTGAACCTCGCCATCGACGAGCTTTTGGAGCAGAACAAGGTCTTCTTCCAGAGAGAGATAGAAGGACTCACAGGATTCCAGTTGAATTTCCTCAAAGCACTGGCCAACGGT
This sequence comes from uncultured Prevotellaceae bacterium, assembly GCA_946406585.1. The sequence continues at coordinate 4,060 of CAMJLI010000178.1, forward strand.
GTCAGCACGGGATTCAGCAAGAAGGATGTCATCCGAAAATACAATCTGGAGAGTTCGGCCAATGTGCAGGGAGTGAAGAAATCCCTGCAGAAGAAGGATCTGATAGACGTGGACGGCCAGGTCGTCACCTTCAACGACCCTATTTTCAAGCTTTGGATAAAGAGAAACATCCCTAATTTGTGAGTGTCATGAAAATCGGCTATGCCCGAGTATCAACCCGTGACCAGAATCTCGACATGCAGCTAGCCGCGCTCCATGGATTCGGGTGCGAGCAGGTATACCAGGAGAAGGTGTCCGAGGGTAAAGGACCTTTGAAACAAGCAATAACGGAATGGAAAAGAAAAAGATATTCAAGGTCAGCCTGGTGTTCGAGGACGGCACGAACTGCCAAGGGGTGTCGTTCGGAGCCGACGCTACCGAAGCGATTGCCGCAGCGCTAAAAATGCCAAGCGTGAGAAAATACATGGCCGGTCACAACATCGTGGACTTCAATGCGGAGGAACTGGACGAGCTGCCCATACCTCCCAAAGACCGTTTTTGGCTGGAGAGCGCAGGAGAGGGCAAGTACGTGGTCATCGACGAGCAGCGCAAGCGTGCCCTCTCCTT
>CAMJLI010000179.1 GCA_946406585.1 uncultured Prevotellaceae bacterium
TGCTGGCGTTCAGCTCTTGCAGGACACGCACACAGATGCTATATCTGGAAGACTTGAAAGAAGGGGAGAAATACCCCGCCTCCGACCCTAAAGACCTCATCATCCAGCCCGATGACAAGTTGACCATCAAAGTCACGTGCAAGAATCCCGAATTGGCATTTGCATTCAACATGCCAGGCTCAGGCGGCTATAGTGTCAGCCCCGACGGCACCATCAGCAGCACCAGCACTCCCAACATGGATACTGGTTATTTTGTGGCATCCGATGGTACAATCGACTTTCCAATCATCGGAAGCATAAAAGCTGCAGGCCTCACGTGCAGGCAGCTTACAGAGAACATTAAGAATTTGCTGAAAACCCGCAACCTTATAACCGACCCATACGTGACGGTCAACATAGTCAACTTCACCTACTCAGTGCTTGGCGAGGCCAAGAAGGTAGGCACCATAGAAGTGAAAGGCAAAGACCGTGTGACCATCCTTGACGCCATAGCACAAGCTGGCGACCTGTCCTACGATGCAAAGCTTGACCGCATCGCCGTCATCCGTACGGAAGGCGGCAATCGCCAAGTCTACTATTGCGACATCCGCTCCAAGGCGATCTTCGACTCCCCCGTGTTCTACCTAAAGCAGAACGACATAATCTATGTTGAGCCAAACGAGAACAAGGTTCGCGAGGAGTCTCGCCGCAATCTGCAGTGGGTATTCACCGGTGCATCGTTGCTCACCACTGTCATATCACTTATTACCCTTATAAAGAAATAACCTTTCATATCCCTATCATCATGGTAAAAATGAGTGCCCAAAAAAACATGGCTCCCGACACATCGATAGCATCCAAAGGCTTCAACATAAACCCTTTGGACATCCTGAAGTTCCTGTTGTCCAAATGGTATTGGTTTGTGCTGTCCATCGCCCTCTTCGGCGGTTGGGCATGGTACAACTACTCCACCACGCAGTTCAGCTACAGCACAAACGCCACAGTGATGTTCAAGGACGCACACACCTCAGCCCGCCAAGCCGGCCTCGACCGTCTGGCCAACTCCACCCCGCAAGTCAACATATCCAATGAGATATTGCAGTTCCAGTCGCCGGAGCTCATGCGCAATGCAATATTGCGCCTCCATGCCGAAATCGACTACGTCATCAAGGACTACCTTCGCGACGAGGAGCTCTACAGCCAGTCGCCAATCAAGGTGACATTCATCGATTTGGACGAAGAGCATGAAGCCGCCCTTGACGTGACCCCTGTGGACGACTACACCGTCAGGTTGTCAAACCTTGACTCCGACACCGACCTCAACGCCCCCATCGGCAAGACCATCAAGACCCCTGTCGGCAAGATAGTCATCAACAAGACCTTGTATTATGGCATCGAATGGCTTGGCAAGACCATAAAAGTGAAAAAGCACGACATCAACGAGGCGATAGGGCGTTTTTGTCCCAAGCTGTCCATCACCCAAGGTTCGGCAGACCAATCCAACTACAACTATTTCGGAACACAAGCCTCATCGATTCTTTACATGTCGTTCACCGATGTCTCTCCCGTACGTGCAGAGGACATCCTCAACACCCTCATCGCCATCTACAACGAAGAGACCATCACTGACAAGAACCAGATAGCCATCAACACGTCGAACTTCATCGACGAGCGCCTCGCCATAATCGAAAAGGAGCTTGGAGGTGTGGAAGCACAAATTCAGAATTACAAGGAGAGCAACAACATGGTGGACCTGTCGAGTGCCACCTCCACGTCATTAAGCAACCGTGAGCGCTATAGCACCGAGGTGAAAGACCTGATGCTGCAACAGCAGACAGGCCTTTATCTGCGCGACTACCTTCGCGACCCGTCGAAGGCCACCGACCTAATTCCTTCAAACACAGGCATCAACAATTCTTCCATAGAGGCACAGATAGAGCAATACAACAAGTCGAAGATGCGTCGTGACAAGTTGCTCGAAGGTGGCGGTGGCGAGAACAACCCTGTCATCGAAGACCTCAACAACTCCCTGTCGTCCATGCGCCAGAACATCCTCAGGTCGGTAGACAACATGAATGCCAACATCAACGCAAAGATAGACGACATAGCCAACCGCGCCAGCCAGGCATCAGCACGCATGGCACAGATTCCACGCCAGCAACGCCAGATGCTCTCCATCGAGCGCCAGCAGCACATCAAGGAAGAACTTTACCTCTACCTCCTCAACAAACGCGAGGAAAATGCTTTGAGTTTGGCCACGACAGAATCCAATGCACGCGTGCTGCAACCGGCACATGGCATCAAGACCCCCATCTCTCCCATCTTCAGTCTGATGATGACCAAGAACATGGCAGCAGCCATCGGCATTCCTTTGATTTCCTTGCTGTTCTTCTTCTTCTTCGACACACGTGTAAAGAGCCGCAGAGACATCGAAGACATGACATCCGTGCCATTCATCGGCGAGATACCCAAGCACAGCTTCTCAAAAATCAGCAATAGCAAGAACAAGAACAACAAGATAGTTGTCTTGGAAGATAGCCGCGACCTCACCAGCGAAGCCTTCCGAATCGTGCGCACCAACATGGACTTCATGCGCGTGAAGACGGAACGCCTGCAAGTGGTGACGTTCAGCAGTTTTGGCTCCAATGCAGGAAAGACCTTTGTATCGAGCAACCTGGCAGCCAGTTTTGCACAAACGGGAAAGAAAGTCATCATCATCGACCTTGACATCCGAAAGGGCACTCTAACCCTCCACACCAAGCACCACCAGAACTTGGGCATGACCAACTACCTCTCCGGCCAATGCGCCCTCGAAGACATCATACAGCCCAACGACATCTGCGAGAACCTCGACGTCATCCCTGCCGGCGGCATAGCTCCCAACCCGGCAGAGCTACTGCTCAGCGAGCGTCTCGACAAGATGATAGAGACATTGAGAACCCGCTACGACTTCATCTTCATCGACAACGTGCCTTATGGTGTGGTGGCAGATGCCGTCATCACCAACCGCATTGCAGACCTCACCATATTCGTGATACGCGTGGGTCGCGTCGACCGCCGCATGATGCCGGAGGTGGAGAAGATATACGAAAGCGGCAAGCTGAAGAACATGTCGCTCATCCTCAATGGCACATCACTTCATAGCGGCTATGGATACGGCTATGGATATGGCTATGGATACGGCTATGGATACGGCGGATATGGCTATGGATACACCAGCAACAAGAAATGGTGGCAAAAGCTCCTGCCATTCACGAATAAGAAAAGGCACCATCACCGCAAGCACCAGAAGGAAGCCAAGAAGAAGGAAACCCAGAAGAAGGAATCATAAACCATGTTCCATTTCAAGCACCGCATCGTAAAGTCCGGCATTCTCCGTGGCAAGACCGACATCCACAGCCATGTGTTGCCCGGTGTCGACGACGGTTCACCCGACATGCCCCACAGCCTCGACCTGCTCGACTACATGGAACAGGACCTTGGCTTCACCACCGCATGGCTCACCCCCCATGTGATGCAAGGCAACGGCAACACCGCAGCAAAGCTCAAAGAACCTTTTGCCAAGCTCACTAGCCAGTATGAAGGCAAGATGCAGCTACGCTTGTCATCCGAATACATGATGGATGGAGGTTTCAACGAGCGTCTCACCACAGACGCCCTGCCATTGGGTGCCAACCACCTGTTGGTGGAGACATCCTACATGAACGGTCCCAACGACCTATACGACATCCTTCTCAATGTGTGGCACAGCGGCTACAAACCCCTCATTGCCCATCCTGAGCGATACATGTACATGTCAGAAGAAGACTACCACAAGCTAAAGGGCCTGGGGTACGAGTTCCAGCTCAACCTTCTGTCACTCAGCGGATACTATGGTGTCCGTCCACGCCTGGTAGCCGAAAGCTTATTGGCAGAAGGCATGTACGACAATGTAGGAACCGACCTTCATCACCTCGACCGCTTTGAAGATTTCCTATGGGGGCTAAAGCTCACCCGCCAACAACTCGATGCCATCGAGCAGCTGTTCGACAATAACGAAAGGCTCTGACCCAGTGACCACCACATGCCGCATTCTACGCATCACAGCACTTATACTGACAACCACATTGGCAATACTGCCCTTGATGCCACCCAAACTGGCTGGCATGTTGGTTCTCGTCAGCCTATGTTCGTTGCCCATAATCTGCGCCAGCATCCTGTTGTCGGTCTTTGGCCCCAAGCGATGGAAGATGGCCCACATTGTCACCCTTCTGTTCTGCATACCCATCTTTCGGGGTTACATACCCATCCTGCCAAGAACAGCCGAAGTCAATTCCAAGACCATCAAGATGGTATCATGGAATGTGGACAATTTCCTGGTCAACCGTGACACCATGCAGCAAGCCGCCCGTCATATCAACCACCTGTCGCCCGACATCATCTGCTTTCAGGAACGCCCACATGAGACGTTGGTATCCTGGAATGGCATCCGCAAAGCCTTTCCCAGCCAATCGTATGCCGTGCGAAACAGTCGCGAGGATGAAGTGCTTAATCTCGCCATCCTCAGCAGCTATCCCATCATCGGCAGCGGCGAGCGACAGTTTGAGGGAACATACAACAGATACCTATGGGCTGACATACGAGTTAGCGACGACAC
>CAMJLI010000180.1 GCA_946406585.1 uncultured Prevotellaceae bacterium
CTCAACAGGCCGATGCGTGTTTGCGGAGTGGTGAAAAATGTGGGAGAGCCTGGTGGCGGTCCATTCCTCACATATAATCAAGATGGAACGGTCAGCCTGCAAATTCTCGAAAGCAGCCAGATTGACAAATCCAACGAGGAATACCAAAAGATGTTTACCGAGGGTACGCATTTCAACCCTGTTGACTTGGTTTGTGCTGTCAAGGACTACAAGGGCAACTCATTCGACTTGCCGCAATTTGTAGACAAGTCTACGGGCTTCATTAGCAGCAAGAGCAAGAACGGCAAGGAACTCAAGGCTCTTGAATTGCCTGGATTGTGGAATGGAGCCATGAGCGATTGGAACACAGTGTTCGTAGAAGTGCCTCTTTCCACTTTCAATCCAGTGAAGACCGTGAATGACCTGTTGCGTGAGCAACACCAATGATATTCATTTGGGTTTGCCGGCATTAATGAATGCCGGCAAACTTTTTGCCTTCTTGCAAAGGAAGATTATAAGAACTTATCTCAACACTATATGTACTATAGCCATCACGTCGGCTACTGATATTTTCCCATCGTAATTTGGGTCGGCGGCAATGTGGTCAAAGAAGTATGGCTTTTCTTCGTCTTTTCCCAACACTATGTTTACAGTTGCCATCACATCGGAAACGGATATTGTGCCGTCTCTGTTGACATCGCCTATGACGGAGTTCACATCGCCAGACTTGATGCAAGAGAATTCTACAACCACCGGACGGTGGTCGCCTAATGGCTTGGCGCTGTCGGTGCCATCTACCGTGCCGTAGGTGTAGTCTTGTTCTATCTTGAACGACTGGGCGGACAATTGCAACAAGTCGGGAGATTTGGGATTGAGATAGATTATTTTGTCCACTACTTCATAATTGGCATAATTTGTTGGGTCTGAATCGTCGGTTAAGTCACCTGAGCCAACTGTGGGGTATTCGTTGTTGAGGCATAGTTCCACCCACGCGTCAGATATGGTGTAGTCTGTAGTATTTTGATTGACAATTTGATAGAAATGGCCATGGATGTCTTCACGTGTCCATCGGCTGTTGGTGTCACCAAGTATGATCTTGGGGCGTGTGTTGTCTGATGCCTTAATTGCTTGGGCTAATTGCTCCCATTGGGCTTCGCGCGATTGCGTGGCTTCACCCGCATCCATGTGCAATACATACAGGTCGATTACCATGCCTTCACCTACTGTGACATCATAATGACGGAAGCCTTTTTTCACATATTGGTTGCCGTCGGTTGCTGTTGTTTCCGTCCAGTGCGTCCAACTTTCATTGTCGGTGCTGATTGTGTTCTTTTTCCATATAAGGTTCAAGCCATCCGTGTCGAAGGGGTAGCTAAAGTCTGATATGCTGATAGAGCCACGATGGGTTCCGCTGTAGTAGTCATTGGAAAGCTCGCTCATCAATGAACCATTATAATTGAAGTCTTCGCTTACGCCGATTATGTCGTAACCTTTGGAATACAGGTACTTGCTTATCTTTTTAGTTCCGTCCTCGCCTGGACCGTCTTCATTGACAGTTACAAACAATATTTTCTGTGGAAGGCCATCCACATTGAGGGCGGTAGCAGTGAAAGTGCATTCTTCCATCTTGCGCTCCATGGTAACGCTCAAGGTGGCGTCTGCTTGTGTCGGCTTGAAGTAAACCCTGCCTTTATCAAATGTCATGCATTGTTCTATAGGCATGGTTGTAACGTCATTTACAAATTTGTCTCCGTCTGTGGAGCATACGATATCCGATAGTTGTCCACGCAGCAGGTATTCGGTACTATATGGTATGTCATAGTAATACCATTGACCAATGGCAAGCTTGGTGTCGTTGTCGTTGGGCAGGGGAAGGGCAATGCCGTTGAGGAAAACGCCAAGACATGTCAATTTCAAATTGTCGAGTTTGAAAAATGTTTGTGTCTCAGACTCATGGCCTTCCACCCACCAACTGCCTGTAGATGAGGTGGTGATGCGTAGCTGTTGGTCTGTGCCGATGGTTATTGGAATCGTTACAGGGATGCCTGTGGCATCATTTATGCCGGTCTTGCTCACTTCTTTGTTGTTTGCCCTCAAGGTTACTGTTCGTCCTGCCCATGTTGCCACGACAGCAGACAATTCATAGTTTCCACTTGGAACATTTTCCACAGTCTGGGAAATGCCTAAGTTGCTTGCCCACCATTGGTAGGCATTGAACAGGTAGCCGCCTTCCTTTCCTGTCATGCCGTAATCGCGAGTGTTGAATTCATTGTCATCCGTTATATTTGGATTGCGTGTCCATCCTTTTGTGTCACCTGTTTCAAAAGAGGCATTGGTTATCAGCCATGTGGCATCAACTGGATTCTCGGAGGTGGCTGATTGAATCAGTTGCATTTGCAAGTCTCTGTATTCTCTCTCAAAATCTGATCTGGAGACGTGGAAGATTCGGTAGTGTCCTGCCTCGTCATTAGGTGTGTTTTTACGATTGAGGGCAAGGGCTTCATTTTCTGCCACTTGATTGTTCCAAGGGCCTAAGTACCCGGAATAGTTGTCCCCTCCAGAAATTGGGTATTTCCCGTTTTCAAAAAGCCAATACCCGTCTTGATATGTAGGATTCAAATAGCTCCATTCGTCAAGATTCTTGTCTGTATAGGTATTCACGTACATGAAACCTGCAGCATTGTGGGTCTGGAAAAGGTCTGCACTATACACTATGTTGCGAAAACCTATTCTTGTGCCATTTTTTTCTATCGTGAAAAAATTGGTCGCATCTAACATGGGGTCGGTTTCTGCTGACACATATCTTAGGGCTTTTGTGTCTTCGCTCGCCCAACTTGGTTTTTCCTCATAACGTCCTATGCCTACAATGAGATTGCTGTTTTCTGCTGATGTCAGAATATAATAATCGTTCTCTGTGGTCATGATTTCATTCAGGCTCGTCACTTCTGTGAATCCCCTCTCTGGTGTGAGGAATGTTAGGTAATCACTTGAGTATGCTTCGCAAGTGAATGAAACCATGCAAGTCAACATGATAATGGGTAAATTCAGTCTTTTCATGGTCGCTAATGTTTTTGGTTAGTATTAGTGTCAATATGATTGTTGGCAGGTTCTATTAGCCATCATGACTAATAGAACCTACTTTGGGATTATTTCACAAGGATTTTCTTTCCTTGGTGTATGTAAACGCCTTTCTCTGGCTCATTTACAGGGATTCCCATCAAGTTGTAGTATTTGTTGTCTTCGTTGATGGGTAGGGTGGCTTCTTGTATGCCTGTTGGGTCTTCTCCTTGGAACGATTGGATGAAGTCGGGCAAATAGTAGCCCAAATGTGGGGGCTGATTGTAGGCTACATTCTCCCATGCCACTCCAAGACGATAGGTGTGGTCGTGCATCAATGTAGGAACCCTATAGTTGGTGGTATAGGCTGAGGAATAGATGTTTATTGTCGCACTGTCTGTCTTGCTCCAGTATATGACTTCCTCTCTCCAGTCTCCGAAGAGGTCGGCTGTCAGGCATGGGGTGGCTTTGGTGCTGTTGCATGATGCCGGGCGGCCAAAGGCACTCAAGGCATTGCGGCCAAATCCCAAACCAAGTATCGTTGTCGTGCCGGCATTCCACTTGCTGATGTTGATGTCGTCGAGCGTCTCCTCGTATTCATCACCATCCCAGTAGATGCGGAAGTTCATTCCTGGATTGTTGCCGTATATGCTTGTGCCATTGATTTTGAATGTGCTGGCTTGTGTGGCGTAGGTGAATTCTGCTCCGCGATAAAGACCATCGAAGTCGGCTGCAAGGCCGCGCCCGGTGTCACGGTCGGAAGTCTTTCTCACCAGCAATTCGCCTGTACGGGCATCATGCAAGTCACAACCGTATGAACCTGTGCTCTCCTCATGGACATCAAACACTTCATAGCCGGGACGGTCTGGGTCCAGGTCGGCAAGATGGATGGCATCTCCGTGACCAAAGCCTACACTGTAGAGCAAATGCCCGTCATTGTCAACTGCACCGCTGCCCCAGATGATTTCATCACAGCCATCGCCATCCACATCGGCAACAGAAAGGTTGTGGTTGCCATTGCCAAACATGGTGTAGTAATTGCCTATGCCGCTGGTGTTGCTGTTGTATGTCTTTGTTGTCTTGTTCCAGTTGGCGTCATAAAGCTCCACGGTGGTTCGGTTCACTGAGGCGTGAAGCCATTTGTGCTTGAGCTCTTGTCCGTCGAAGTCAACAGCCCACAGGTAGGCTCGTGTATAATAGCCACGGCACATCACAGCACTGGGATTCTTGTCTGGCCCGTCAAGATAGGCCACGCAGGCAAGGTGTCGGTCTGCACGGTTGCCGTAGTTGTCGTTCCAATAGCTCTTTTCCGGATGGGGGTCGCTGCGGTTGAAATTGCCTGCACGGTTGGGGTTGTACCAGATGGTATGGATGGCCTTGCCTGTCAAGCCGTCGAATACTGTGAGGTATTCAGAGCCTTTGAGGATGCGTCCGTTTCCATCGCGAAGGTCCTCGAGGTTGGATGTGCCTTTAATTTGGGTGTCAGTGGCTGCATAAGATACGTATTGGCCCTCACTGTCTTTAGAGCCTGGGGCTGTCTTGCATATCATTTCTGCCTTTCCGTCGCCAT
>CAMJLI010000181.1 GCA_946406585.1 uncultured Prevotellaceae bacterium
GGCGACCAGACATGTGCCACCGACGGGCTCTGCTCCACATCATGCCCCATGAAGATAAACACAGGCGAACTGACCCATCTTATCAGGCAGATGGACATGCTCGACAACAAGTTTGGCTATCGAATTGGAGAATTTTCCGCCAACCATCTTGGAGGCATCAAGAGTGGCCTACGCGTGGTTCTCGACGTAGCTCACCTTGGTCATGTCACATTAGGTTCGAAGGCCATGACCGGTGTCTGCCGCGCCATGAACAGCATGGGTCTGCCACTATGGACCACGGCAATGCCTAAGAAGACCAAGCAACCCAAACCAGGGTCCCATGTTGGCAAAGCCGAAAAAGAAGACCTGAAAGTGGTCTACTTCCCCAGTTGCATCAACCAAACCATGGGATTGGCCAAAGACGCCCCCGTGGAGCGCCCATTGGTAGACGAGGTGTGCAGCCTGCTCAACAAGGCTGGCTACGAAGTAATCTTCCCGGAGAACATGCACCAGATGTGTTGTGGGCAGATATGGGAGAGCAAGGGCATGCTTGACATAGCCGACCGAAAGAGTGGCGAACTGGAAGAAGCACTTTGGAAAGCCAGCGAACAAGGCAGATACCCCGTACTTTGCGCCCAGAGCCCCTGCCTGCACCGAATGAAGAAAGTGATGAAGAAATTCAAGCTCTACGAACCGGCTGAATTCATCATGACATACCTGAAAGACCGTTTGGACTTCCATCCCATCGACCGTCGCATTGCCCTTCATCTCACATGCTCCACTCGTGAGATGGGAGTAGCCGATGACCTGATAGCACTCGCACGCCTTTGTTCCAAGAATGTGTATCTACCAGAGGGTGTTGGCTGCTGTGGATTTGCTGGCGACCGAGGATTCACATATCCCGAAATGAACAAATACGCCCTACGCAAACTCCGCCCGCAAATAGAGAAGAACCACATAGAAGTGGGCTATTCAAACAGTCGCACATGCGAGATAGGACTACAAAGCAACACAGGCATCCCATACATGAGCATTGTGTATCTGGTTAACGAATGCACTACCAAAAAAGAACGGTAAGTCACCGTCATGTTTCTGTCGCCCGAATTGCAAAGAGAACAAAGATTCTCATGCACATTCGGGCGACATTTTCACATATGGGAACCTGAAGCAAGCAATCTTTGTAACCAACTATAAAAAAGCTTTTTAATGCTTGAAAATGCTTTTTCTGCACAAAAAAGAAACAAATTCGCTTTAATTTCGTAATTTTGCAGAATAGAATGAAAACAATGGCTCATAGCACTTACGTGAAAAAGGCGCTATAAAGAAACTATTTAAAAAAAATAATGCTATAAGAATGAGAAAAATAACTTCTCTCATAATACTCTCATGCTTATTCTTCATACAAGCGGCATTTGCCAATCCCGTAAGCATGCATCAGGCAATGCAGGCGGCAAAGACATTCTTGTCTGAGAAGAATCATGTTCCCTCAAACACACTGAAACTGACACACCAGAAGAGCTTTAAGGAAACGGGTGATGACATATGCCAAAACAGATACTATGTATTCACCAATGAAGGTTCGGAAGGGTTCGTCATCATATCTGGCGACGACCAGTGTGAACTAGTTTTAGGCTATTCCGACGAAGGAGAGTTCAGCATGGACGACATGCCTGAGAACGTGCGGTATTGGCTTGATGGATGCATTGAGGCTTCTATCAACACGCCATCGGCAGGCAATGCATGCCTTGTTCCTCAAAAGCCCTCCCCGGAAAATGGCGTTTCAAGTCAAGCCATAGCACCACTAATGGAAACCTCCTGGAATCAAATCGCCCCATACAATCTGAAATGCTTCATGGGCAACAATGTGCAATCCTATGCAGGATGTGTGGCTACAGCCATCAGCCAAGTGATGTATTACTACAAATGGCCTGCAGCCAGCATCCCGGCAATTCCCGCCTACACCGCCGACAATGGTTACAAGTACACAGAACTGCCACCATTGCCGCCATTTAAGTGGAATGTAATGAAAAAAGCTTATTTTTTGCCACCCAGTGGCAACGAGATAGACAGGTCTTTAGATGCCGTAACAGACTTGATGCTATATAGCGGGCACGCCGTAAAGATGATTTACAGGGAAGGGAGCGCAGGGGCACATACTTACGAAATCTTGCCGGCAATGTTCAAATATTTCGGCTATTGCGACAAGGCGAGACTTCTAAGAAGGGAAGACTTCAGCAACGCCTCATGGGCCCTAATGATAGACGAAGAGTTGAGCAACCAGCGCCCAGTGTTGTATTTCGGTTCATCGTCTGCGGGTTCGGCTCACGCATTCATCATCGACGGGTGTGATGGAAAAGGCATGTATCACATCAATTGGGGAGCAGGCGGCAAGTCAAACGGATATTTCAGGCTCAACATGCTCCGCCCTTCTGTTCTTGGTATTGGCCATTCTGCTTTCGACAATAGCCAGACAGCCATTTTCGGCCTTTCACCACACTATGCCAAGACTGCTGCTCCCACTCATTTAGCCACACATAAGCTGACAGCCAACATCTCTACAGCAATTCTTGAAGGAAAGATGTTGAATCTCGACATAGACCACGATTTCAGCAGCCTTGTCAACATTGCCAACGTGGATGAAGCCATTGGCCTTTACAAGGACGGAAAGCTGATATCATCCCAAACCATCGACAAACAAGTCTATGTTATTAGAGACTCCCTCATCCACCATGAGCACAATTGCCAAATACTCATGCCTTCAGGTGATGGAGAATATGTCATCAAGGCCCTAAATCGCGAGTCGGGTGATGAAGAATGGGACGAGGACCAAAATGCCAACCAGCACACGATATCCATCTCTCTGAGCAATGGCAAGGTGACATTGAAAAATAATGAAACGGAAACGCAGGTCACTCAAAAAGCCAACATACAAGTGGATGGTGTGAGTCAGGATTTCAGTTATGGTCTAAATCCCATGAAATTGCAGGTCAAGGTGCGAAACACAGGAAATGCAGATTTCAATGGCACGATACATTTGGCATTCAATACCACTTGGGAATATTATAGCCAATGTATAATAGATGCAGGAGAGGAAGGAATAGTGAATTTCTTCGTAAACAAACCCAATGGCACTTATACCATCTACATTTACGTAGAGGACGACAATTTCGAAAAGCTATTCAGCATGGGCAAAATCACCCTGACCAACAATAGCAATTTGCCAGAATTGGAATATTGTGGCATTTCATTTAAGAATGTATCCGAATCCACCTTATACGGAAGGATGTTTGATGGTGCCATAACCTTGCACAACCCATCCGCCACCGATTACAATTGCACCATCTCATACGATGTAGTACACGGTGAATCCACCTTCGTCAGCCAAATGGCAGAGGATGTGGAAATAAAGGCAGGCGAGACAAAAGACATGCCCATCCGGTTCGACAACATCGAATTTGGCGAACAAATACGCATAGAAAATGTGCATGATGGTTACCACACGTATTATAAAACATCAGAAACATTTACAGTGAAGCCTGGAATGGTGACTTGGAAGTCAAACGGAGAACGGAATGCAACAGCTCCAACATTGCTCATGCGAGTGCCCGAAGATGCTGTGGCTGCAAGTTTTGAGGGAATGGGCACCATTCGCCTTAACCCCAACGGCAATCCCAATACCATCTATTATTTCGACTACAACAGCTACCCACCGCACTCGCTGACAGGGAAAAATGTGGTGCTTGGCGACTCAGCCGACAATTTCACCCTTGTGGAAGGAAAAGACTTCTATGTTCCATTCACATTCCACGCCAAGAATGCCACATTCAAATACTCCCCCAAAGTTGGTTTTGACGGCATTAACGGATGGGTGCCTGTCGTACTCCCATTTTCCGTGGAAGAAGTGTTGGACAATAGTCAATCCAACGAACGAAACTTGTCATGGGGGGTCATTCATTCACCCTATTTGGACGAGAAGGATTTCTGGTTGAAAGAAATCAGCAACATTTCCGAAGACAAAGTGTATCTCACGAATGTCAGAAAATGGCAACCCAACAAGCCTTATCTCATGTCCTTCCCCGACAGGAATTGGGGCCAGCAATACCAATTGCTACAACACCCATTGTCATTCTGTAGCCACGATGTGCAAGTGGTGAAAACCCCTGTTTGCAAGGTCGAAATGGGCAATCATGAAATAACAGGTGCCACCGGCAGCCAGACTTTGCAACAAGCCTACCGCCTCAATCCCGAGGGAAACAGTTTCGTTTGGACAGCATCATCTGAATCCAAACCATACGACTTATGGTTGTCATACAGCGGTGCCAATGCTCCACAAAAGCTCAAGATATGCAACGAAGGACTGCTAAAAGGCGATGCCAATGGAGATGGCCTGATAAACATCTCTGATGTCATGAGCATTGTAAACCACATGATAAACCTTGCCAACGGCATGTTTATCATGGGCAATGCTGACATGGACGAAAACGGCATGGTCAACGTGACTGACCTCATGGACACCGTCATCCTCATACTTGGACAATGACGAAACAACAAAAAGTGACATTTGGAAAATAAAAAAGGAGGAAATAATTTCATTTTTCCACCAAAACAAGTATTTTTGCAGCAAAA